>JAITPT010000164.1 GCA_031289285.1 Puniceicoccales bacterium | reverse complement strand
TTAGCAAAATTACGAGCAAAGCGTGCCATCATTGCTAAAAACAAAGGGGGTATCCCGCAATTTTATGTCATGCACAACGCGGGCATTGAATCGCTCGCCAAGTATCGCCCCAAAACAATCGAAGCCGCAATTGGTCTCCCTGGCATCACGACTCGAAAGAGTGCAGCACTCCCCGACCTCCTCGAGATCGTCCGCAAATACGCCTAACCTCCTCACTCCCGCCCCCTCCTCCCCATGTTTTTGCCAGACACATACGGAGAAGTCCGTGTGATAGGCTACACTCGCCCGGCCTCGCCGTCCCGCAGGGACGACACTTTATTAACTGTCCGCTTTAGCCTACGGATAGGTCGTGAGTGTATCGAGTCCCGCAGGGACGACACTTTGTTCGTCGTTGCTGCTTGCCCGTAATAAGTGTCGTCCCTGCGGGACTTTGTGAGAGGGGTGGCGTAACCGTAGGCTGAAGCGGACAGTTAATAAAGTGCAGCCCCCTGCGGGGCTACGAGACAGGAAGAACAGGAGAAATTGGGGCGAATTAAACCTGAGAACGGCAGTTTAGCGGGAAGGGTTTGCGCAAGATTTTGAGGCGGATGCGGTTTGCGCTTTCCCGACGCGCACCTCGCGGTGCGTGGAGCGGAAAGCGCAAGCCGCAGACGGCCAAAAGATTGCCCAAAACCGCCCGCATTAACTGCCGTTTTTAGGGTTACCCTTTGGGGCATTAGCGGGCGGGTGGTGGCAGTTTTGCGCTCGCCCGCCACGCGGCGAGGATGCTGTTATCGTTTCCTTCGCGGAGGCGTATGTTTTTAGCCTCGGCGAATCGGGCGAGCAATGTGGTGGCGAGTGCGCGTTGTTCAGCAGGATTTTTTTTGCGGGCAGACAGCCGTGCAAGCCGCGACTGCAAAACAGGTAGCGCTGCCATGCGCACATTGTAGGAGTGGGCAGGTGAGTCTTTGACGGCGTTTTCGGCTTGTTGCCAGAGCGAGATAGATTTTTCGATGAAGGCGTCGGGGATAACGGGGTCTGTGATGCTATCGTAGATGCGCCAAGGTTTTACGGCGGCACGATGGAAGGTATGCAGTTCGTCAAAATAGCGGCGAACGAGTGGCGCGGCGGCACCGTAGTAGCCAGTGAAAAAGTCGTTCAGCAGCGGTTCGACGGGCAGGTCGGGGTTCCATAGCCATTTGGACAACAGCCACGCTTTGAGTTCGGCGAAGTCTCCGTGGCGACCTTGGTAGGCACCTTGTTCAAAGAGGTAATCAACACCGTTGGCGCGAAAAAACTTTACGTTGGCTTGCAGCGTAAGGACGTTTGGAGAGGGTGAGGTGTAGAAACGAAAGTTGGTAGTATAGTCCCAGAGATAGAGGCGTTTGCTGATAGCGTGCCAGCCGCGAATATCGCTCACAAACTTTCGATTTTCCGCGAACGTGCTGATGTCGAGCGGCAAGGAGAAATCGCATTCTATAGTGCATAAGCACGGCATAACGTTGTGGCGCGGACGCACGTTTTTCGGCGGCTTGCGCGTGTATTGGTAAGCAAGCGTCTCGATGGTGACATTGGGAAATTCTTTTTCAACTGCTTCGGCGATTTTGTTGACAAACTCTATCATCGTTCCGGCGTGTGAACCTTCGCGGTCGTCAACCGCTTTACAGTTGGCGCATTCGCAAAAGTTATACCAATCGTTTTGGCTCACGCCGTAGAAGTCGGCACCTGGGTCTTTACGAATACGTTCGAGGACATTGGCAGTGACGATGCGCAGGACATCGGGATTAGTGAGGCAAAGTTGTGTGCGCTTTTTAACACGGCGTCCTTTGATTTCGCTAAAATATTCGGGGTGCGCGTCAAAGTATTTTTCGGGTGAGAGAAGTTGATTAAACGTGTGGCAGCTACCAAGCCCGCCGCCGAAACGGTGCGAGTGGCCGCCGTGGCGTTCGGTCAGTGTCGCACGGTTCCCATTGACTTTGTTGCGGGCGGCGAGGTCGCCGTTGAACATATCGAACCAAAATGGTTCACGCAGGGCGAAGGCGGGCTTTTGTGTTTCGTCAAACGTCGCGGGAACGGCGAATGTGTCGCGTATAGGAATGACGCTATGCCACGACGCATACCAGCGGCATCCGCCGAAGCGTTCGAGCAGTTCGTAAACGCCGTAAAGAGTGCCGCGTTTGGCACTGCCGACAACGAGCAAGTGCGGCGGTCGAGCAACAATGCGAAAGCCGTCCTCGCCAAAACTTCCGCGGGTGCCGGTGCGGGTGCTGGTGCCGATGCCGGTGTCGGTGCCGATGCGGTTGTCGCTGCCGACGAGTGCGGTATTGTGCCGTGTTTCGCCCAGCAGGATTGCGTGTGTGGGCAGCGGGGCGGCGTCGGTAACGATTGGCAATTTCACGCCGGTCATCTTTTCGGTGAAATGTTGCAATTCCTCCGCCGCGTAGATTTGTGACGGTGAAGCAGACGCCGGGCGCACAATCGTGTAGCTCGCAGTCTGCCCACGTTTAGCGAGCACAAGCGCAGACGCGGGCGCAGGCGTAGCAGCAGCAGCCACAGGGGCAACGGCAGCCGCGAGCGCAATGCCGATTAGTGAAAGAAGAGCCGTGAAAAATCTCATACGCATCTAAGACAAGACAATGGCAATAAGGTTGCATTTTTTGCCCTGTCCCCGAACACCAAAAAGGGACAGACCCTTTTTCACTTGACTTGCTCCCCTGCTCCCACCAACGAGCACTCGCCCACTCGCATCAAGTCCTGTGTCCGCCGTTCACGGCGGAACCATCTCGCCACCCCAAACACAAAAAAGGGACAGGCACTTTTTTCCCCTCAAGCCGCACGAACTCCTGCGCGACACCACCGAGCGCATTTTTGACTGCCTCGCATCTCTTCTTCAGAAACTCAAAACCGCCAACAAGCCTCTCACCTTCGCTTGGCTCGTCCACGAAAGCGGCGACGTAGAAATCTATCCCTTGGCCAAACTCCTCTCTGACACAGCGGAAAACGCCGACGACGAAGACGCCGACGAAGGCGAAAAAGACGAAAGCCCCAGCAACGAAAAGACCGCCGAAAAAGTGCGCAAACTCCGCGTCCTCGCCGCCCTTGCCGACGCCACCCTCATCCTCCCCGCCTCCCTCGGCGGCATTGACGAGACCGGCCTCCTCTCGCCCACCGCCTCCGCATCAGCAGCGACACCCCCTGCACTGCCCCCGCTGCCCCCCCCCTCCGCCCCCAGCGTCAGCGAGCACAGAGAGCAAGTGCCACTTCCCACCCCTGCCTCGCTCACTCCCTCTGAAAAAAGTGCCCTCCTCGCCCGTCTCGACCTCCGCATCGCTGCCCTCCTACGCAAAGCCCTACTCCAATCTGGCATCCCCGAAAAACTCGTCGCCTCAGCCGAAAT
>JAITPT010000163.1 GCA_031289285.1 Puniceicoccales bacterium | reverse complement strand
CCCCCCCCCGTTTTTTTTGGGGGGGGGCAAAATGCGTCTCAATGTTAATGAAAAATACCATAACTGCCGTTCTTAGGTTCATTTGTTTTCGCCGCTATGGGACGAATGAGGGGAAAACTTGTTGACAGCGGGCGGGCGGCGGGCATGGTGGGCGGTGCTTTTTGCGCCAGAGTAGCTCAGTCGGCAGAGCGCGGGACTCATAAGCCTAAGGTCGGCGGTTCGATTCCGCCCTCTGGCACCATTTTTTTGAGGGACACCTATTGCCCCTCGTTGTCGCCTTATCGCCGTTTTCAGGCGAGGTGGCGAGGCGGTCATTCTGGCGGCGGGGTGCCGATTTTTTCGGATTTCAGCACGTCGCGAAACAGCCCAGTGGGAGACGGGTCAATGCTCCACTGCGGGTCTTTGAGGGAGCCAGTGACACGCACCATCGCGAGGTTTGTCCATTTGTTGAACACCTTGGAGGCAAGCCCGACCAGCGGCACACTTTCGCCAACCTTAGAGTCGAGCACCGCGACGAAGTTCAGTTTGTCCGCCAAGATGTCAAAGTTGCCCTTGCACTCGATTTGTGCGTCCACGCCGGTGACCTTGATGTTCGGGAAATAGAGCACACATTTGCGCATGACGAAATCCGACTCCGCCGTCTCGAGCTTGTAATTGGTGAACCCGATTTTGACTTTTTCAAGAACGCGCGAGAGGCCACCGAAAACGTAAAGCTGAGGAATTGAGGAGTCCTTCAAAGCGACTTTCCCCACGCCAGCGAGCGTCGCGAAATCCGGCGGCGTGATGTTTCCGAGAAACGAGACGTCGAGGCGCGAGTTGTCAACGGCGGGCTTCTTCTCTGTCGCGTTGGCGGGCAAAGGTGCTGGGGCCGCCGCTGCGTTTGCGCCCACCGCTCCCGTTTGCGTCCCCGCCGCCGCCACCGCTCCCGTCGTGGTCACCGTCCCCGTCCCCGTCCCCGCCTCCGTTTCCGGCTTTGCTAACGTTTCCGTTCCTGTCGCCGTCTGCCCCGTCGCCGTCTGCCCGCCGAGTCTTTGGAGGTTTTCCAAAAAGAGTGAGCGCTGTGCGCCGAGTAATTCGAGGTCGAGGGTGAGGAGCGGATTTTCTTGGCGGGTGTCCACCCATACGCAGTGTGCGCTTTTTCGCTGACTTGCCCAAGGGGCGACCGCGCCGCCGATTTTTCCGCCGGAATACTCCGCCTCGCCGATGTCCACGCAGAGCAAGCCAGTGTCGTAGGCGGCGGTGCCGCGAAAGTTTTTGAGTGACTGCCCCCACGCCTCAAACTTTTCCGGCAAACGGATGTTGACGAGCACCTGCTCGCGTTTGGGGGTCGGGCTGCGTTCGCCGTGAATGTAGGCGGTGACGTCCGCCGCCACGGGCGAGTTGGTGTGCAGCGGGGTGAGGATTTTCGGGAGCGAGCCGCCGACGAGTTTCACGATGTCCTCTTTTTCGAGCGAGCCGGTGAAGGCGAGGCGGATGCTTTCGTGGTGTTTTCGCGGTGCCTCTTTGTCGTGGATTTGCAAAGTTCCTCCGGCGCGATTTCCACCCTTGGCGACCTTCATGTCGAAGAGCGCGATCACACCGGGTAGTTCGCCGACACGCAGCTCGGCGTGTTCAAACTCGACTCCTCGGAACGAAACATTTTTGCCGCCCGCGCCGACATAGATGTGCTCGGTGGGCGTGCCCCAGTGCCCGTGGACATCCACCCCGCCGTATGGGAGCGTCGTTTGACGCAAGCCGATTTGGCTCCAAATCTCTGTCCAGCCCGGTCCGATAAACGGGTTGAGCAGATGCGGGTCGAAGCTGCCCGCGAGGAGGACGCGAAACTCCGCGTTTGGGGCAAAGCCCGTGCGGAAACCGCCCGCTCCCCAATAGCTCGCCGCGAACGCCTCCGCGCCGCTCAACTCGATGCCGTCGGGCGTGAGCGCGACATGCCCGTCCGCGCCGAGCACGTTGAAGCCCTCGAACGACACTGCGCCTGTGGAAAAGTCGAAGTCAGCCCGCCCTGATTTGAGGTTTGGCGCGAAGCCCGCAGTCCCGCGCAGCCAGAGGTTCTGGTGGACATTGAGCGATTTGAGTTGCGCGGGGAGCAGCGTCGTCACCTTGGGGTGCGTCAGATAACGCGACGGCGTGAGGCGCACGGAGTAGGCGAGATTGGCGGCGTGGGTTTCCCAGTTGACGTCGCCGCGCAACGTCGCCGAGTCGCCATCCGAAACCAAGACGAGCGAGAGGCCGATTTGGGGCGGGAAGTTGCCGAGGCGAACGGAGCCGCGAAGAAAGTCGAGCGCGACATCTCCCGTCGTGACATCGGTCGCCACGAGACGGATGCGCGCCGGCAATTGTGTCTCCGCGCCCAGATGCCAGCCGGGGTTGAAACGCGCCGAGAGCCGCATGGGGCCGGTCGCGACGGAAAAGCCCGGCGGCGCGAAAGGCGACGCCTTACCGCCGTCGGCTTCCCACAATGCGCCGCGCACGGAAATCTCTGGGTCGCGCTCCACCCGGAAGTCGGTGCCGTCAAAGCGGACGGTTCCCTCAAGGCGTGCGTTGCGGGCGACCGCTTTTCCCGGCAACGGCAGGCGCAGTGTCTCGCCACGCGCCGTCAGGTCGAACAGTATCGAGCCGGTATTGTCGCCGCTGCCCTTGACCTCCAACGAGAGGTCGCCGAGTGCCTCAAGACGGGCGCGGATTGCGAGCATTCGCCCTGCGATGTTGTTGATTGCGCCCCACTCGGCAGCCGTGAGGACGCCGGGCGTCGCAGCCGGAGCGGGCGGGATGAATTGGCCGTGGATGACGATGGGCATGTTGCCGTAGCGCGCCTGCAAAGTTTCCACGCGCACCCAGTCGGCGTTCTCTTTGAAAAGCACGGCGCGGATGTCGCGCAGGACGGCTTGGCGTTTCCCGTCGGGCGCTACAGGCGCAGGGCAGTAGAAGACGCCGCCCTCCGCGAAGATGCGCTTGGGGACGAGTTTTCCGGCGCGAAGCAACTCGAGCAAATCGAACGCTACGGCGGCGCGTTTGATGGTGAAGTTTGGCGCGGCACCGCCGACGGGGGCGATTTCGAGGTCGTCCGCTTCCAAGTAACCGCCGAGGCGCACACGGAGCGCACGGAAGTTACAGGCGACGCCGGATTCGCTAATTTTTTCGCGGATGATGTCGCTCGCGAATTTGGGCAACGTGAAGAGGGCTTCGTGGCGGATGCCATACCAGAGGAAGCATTGCAAAACGAGGAGGAGGACGAGTGCCGCGAGTGCCAAGTTGCAGAAGAGTCTTCCGAAAAAACGCACGAGCCGCCGACGGAAGCCGAGGGATTTTGGGGGCGGGCTTGTTGTTGGTTCTGTGTCTGGCATGTGGGTGTTTTTTTCGGAGCGCAAGGGAAACCAAGACGCGAAAGTATGGAACAAAAATCGCAAAGAAGGCGGGCGTCGTAAGGAAGAGAAGGCGGGAGCAGTAAGGAGATGGTGGGAGCCGTAAGGAGGGATGCGGACGGCGGGGGGGGGTGCTGCGGGCAGGTAGGTGAAAGAGGGAA
>JAITPT010000088.1 GCA_031289285.1 Puniceicoccales bacterium | reverse complement strand
ATGTTGGCCTCTCGTCGTCGGTTGCCGTCGCCTGCGGCGGTGCTTCGGGTCGGCGGGGGACGCCAGCGTTCCCTGCTGTGTAACTTCGTCGGGGTTGAGATGCAACACCGCCCATCTTTCCGAATAAAGTGCCAGACACTTTTTTCATTTGACTCCCGATTTTTCGTTCGGCGCGAGTTGTCGAGCACCGTCTTTATGAAGTGCGTGGCGGAGCGATGCGCGAGCACAAACACTGCATTTGTAGTGCCGTAAGCACCCGACAAGCAGGGGTTTTCGTCGCGAGCGTAACGCAAATCGCTAAGTCTGCTCGGAGCGCGGCGGTGCTTCAGAAGTGTGCTTCGCGCACACGCAGCAGATTTGGCAGTGCGATACGGTATCTCCCGCAGGGTGTCTCGCACCGCTTCTGAAAGCGGTGTCGGCGGGCGCTGCGTTATCACTCCGCGCCCTCTGCCACCGCACTCCATAAAACCGCGCACCACTTTTTGCTGCCCCCGACGAACAAAAAGTGCCAGACCCTTTTTTTACTATGGCATCTGCACTTGTTGGCTTTGTTCGACGCACCAACAGGTGCGCCTTCACAAATCCACCAAGCGCGACTGCCACAACATCTTCTCGCAATACTTCCCCTCCAACTGTCGTTCTTGGGTTGAAACTCCATGCTACCGACATTACGTCCCCACGGGACGAAAAGCACCGATGTTTTCGGATGTGCAGATTTATTTTTAGGAGTGCCCTCTAATTTGCGCCTGTGCAAAAAACTACTTTTTCTTCGCCTTCTCCGGCACTGCCCAGCCGCCGCCGATGGCTTTCACGAGGAGCACACTTGCTACAAGTTGTTCGCCGCGCACCTGCACGTCCAGCCGCTCGTTGGCGATGGCGATGCGTTCTGTGCTCAGCGCGTCTATATAGTTGTCGTAGCCGCGGACGTAACGCTCGTTGGCGAGAGTGGCGGCTTCTTTGGAGGCAGCGGCGGCGCGGCGAAGGGCTTCGCTGCGAGTAGCGAGATGCTGCAAATCTGACAGGCAAGTCTCCACCTCCGCAAAAGCGTTGAGCACGGTCAGCCGATAGTTGGCGAGCGTTTCCCTGTGTCGCGACAAAGCCTGCCGATGCGCCGCCCGCAAACGCCCGCCTTCAAAAAACGGCATCGTAAGCGTCGGCCCAAAACTCCACACGCGGCTCTGCCAGTCAAAAATTTGTTTGACATCTGCGCTCGCAAAACCCGCGTTCGCGAAGAGCACGATTGTCGGAAAAAACGCGGCCTTCGCGGCACCGATTTCCGCATTCGCGGCGGCGACCGCCCGCTCGGCGGAGGCGATGTCAGGCCGTCGCTCGAGCAATTCCGAGGGAAGCCCTGCCGGAATGTCCGGCGGGTCGGCGAGTGCGACGGACGGGTTGGAGTCCATCGTAAAGCGCGTGGGCGGTTGCCCGCAAAGCACGGCGAGCGAGTGGCGCAGCGCGGTGCGCGCACGCTCAATCGCGGCAAGCTCTGCCTCTGACGCCGCAAGCTCAGCCTCCGCGAGGCGCGTGTCGAGCTTCGTGCCTGCGCCAAGTTCCTGACGGCGGCTGACGATGTTGAGTGAGTTTCGCCGACTGGTGATGTTGCGCTGCTCCAATGCGGCCTCGGCGTCGAGTGCGCGGATTGCGAAATACGTGCGGGCGATGTCTGCCTGCAACACGAGGCGGACGTTGTTGTAGTCGGCGGCGGAAACCTCGGCGCGGGCTTCGGCGGCTTCGTTTTGGCGTCGGACGCGCCCCCAGAGGTCAATCTCGTAGGTGAGGTCAACGCCGAGCGAAAAGTTGTTTTGCGTGTAAGCGTCCGCCTCGGTGCGCGAATTGCGGGCGGTGCGCGAGCGGGATGCGGCGGCGTCGCCGGAAACTTTTGGCCAGAGCGCGGCACCCACGATACCAGCGGCGGCGCGCGCCTGTTCGAGCCGCTCGAGGGCGACAACGAGCGAAGGGCTGTCTTTCGCGCTCAGCCCGATGAGGTGGTCGAGCACGGGGTCTTTGTAGATAGACCACCAGCGGTCTTTCGGAAGATGGTCGCGAGGGACGGCTGTCCGCCAAGGCCCTGCTCCCGCATAGGCGGGCGCGGTGAGCGCGGTGGTGTCGGGCTTTTGGTGGTCGGGGCCGACCGCGCAGCCCGTAGCGAGCGCGGCGAAGACGCCGGTCAATGCGGCGGCGAAAAAAGGAAACGTCCGGCGGGATGGATTATACGGAATGTGCGTTGGCAAAAACATAGTGCGTGTGTGGCAGAGGAAGACAGGAAGACCCTCGCGGGGTTGCATTCCATCGCCGCACCGCCGCCGGAACCGGACATCCTGTAATCCTAAAAACGGCAGTTGAGTCGGGTCGTTTTTAGCATAATCCTAAAAACGGCAGTTGAATCGGGTCGTCTTGCGGAAGCTGTTATGGCATCTGCACTTCGTGGCTTTGTTCGACGCACCAACAGGTGCGCCTTCACAAATCCACAAAGCGCGTCTGCCACAACATCTTCTCGCAATACTTCCCCTCCAACCGCCGTTTTTAGGATAATCCCTGTCTAAA
>JAITPT010000023.1 GCA_031289285.1 Puniceicoccales bacterium | reverse complement strand
TGAAAGTGATTGCTCATTAGAGCGTATGTGAGCACCTGAACGCCGCAGAAGTCTGCGACCTGATGTAGGTGTCTTTGGAGGACTTCTTTTTCGGAGTCTCCGAAAAGGAACTCCGAGCCAGTAGTTCTGGATATGCAGTGATAGACTGCTGACTCCTCGTGCGAGAGGAAACGATGTTGTCTTGCCATAGTGATTAGGTTGGTTGGTCGGTTGGTTGAGGTGAAGACGGGAAAGATTGGGCAAAGAACAAGCGGATGCAAACAAAAAAACGTCTGACCCTTTTTGCGTTCGTCAAAGGCATAGAGTCTGCGAGGCGGCAGGCTGAATAAAGTTCGCGATGCGCTAAAGGATGTCGAAGAGGACGACGGCGATTATCTGGAAAAGCAAGAGTAGGAGGAGGAAAGTAAAGACGGCAGTGCCGAAGTTATCAAGGGCGAGCGGGCGCGGACGTAAGACGCGCGGGCGGAGAGCAGGGGCAGGTAGTGTGGCAGAGGGCTGTATGGCAGCGGGCTGCGGCTGCGGCGCGTCGGTAGCAGACTGAGTAGTCGGCGTTACGGCATCGGGCGACATCTCCTGCGTTGTCGTTGCCGCATCTGTTGCCGCGTCCATTGCCGCATCCGGCGACTTCGTATCCGCCGCCTTCACAGACGCTTTCGAGGTCGCTATCGCAGATACTGATACCGCCGACTTCGCCGCCGACGTTGCATCCACGTCCTCCGCATTCACGTCCGCTGCACTCGCGTCCTCCGCATCCGCACCCTCCGCCACCACCGCCTCCTTTGCTGCATCCGCCAACGCCGCCACTGCTTCGGCGACGGCGGCCTTGGTTTCGGCGGCGGTTCGGGGTGTTTTGTGGTGGCGGTGTTTGGATGACCGCACGTGTTTTTCGGGGGCGACACTCATTCGCGGCGGTCCCCTTTTTTGAAGCCAGATTCCTCGCCGCGCAATAGGCGGATGATGTTAGAGCGGTGCGTAAAAATGAAAAACACGGCAATCGCGACGCCGAGCCAGAAGCGCGGGTCACACGCGCCGCCGTAGTAAAGATAAGCCGCGACGGGGAAGGCCGCGCCCGCGATAAGCGAGGCAACCGATACGTAACGCCCGAAGCGATAGGCGACGAGCCAGACCACGCCACTGATTGCAAAGCAAACGGGCATCGCGCCGAGCAAACCACCCGCACTTACCGCCACTCCTTTGCCGCCTTTGAAACGCAAAAATACCGAGAAACAGTGCCCCAAAACCGCGCCCACAAAACCCGCCAGCTGGGCGTTGCGCAACGTGCCGCTATCGGCAAGCCCCGCGAGGTCGCCGCCAGTTTGGACAGCAGCGGCGAGCCAAACAGCGAGTTGCGGCCAGCCAGAGGCGGTGAGACCTTTCAGCACGTCGAGCGCAAAAACCAGATTGCCCGGTTTGCGCCCGCAGACGCGCTTGACGTTGGTGGCACCCGGATTGCCGCTGCCCGCCTGCAAGATGTCCACGCCGTAGCGGCGAGCGATGATTACCGCGAAAGAAATTGAGCCGAGCAGGTATCCCACAAGGGCGGCAGTTATTGGCCAAAAAAACGGTGCCATGAAGCGGGGAAAATGGCGGCAGTGCTTGATTTCTCAACGGTAATTTACGGCATCCGCACAGGGAGCACTGGCGTCTCGTCGGCTGCTGCTGTCGCCCACGGCGACGTTTCAGGCCGGCGAGACGCCCGCGCTCCCTGTTAGCGGTGTTGCGGATAAACCAACACGCGGTCGTGCATGAGGAGCACCAAGTCTTCCAAGCCGTCGCCTGTCAGGTCGGCGACTAACGACTCGCGGGGCTGAGTCTCAGCGCCGCGACGTCCGCGGTAGTGCGGGTTCGAGTCGAAGAGCGGGAAGTGCATGACGCCCGCCCATGTGCCGCTGCTTCCGCGCCGCGCAATTTCCAAAACGTGTTTGTTGATGTCGAGCAGGACGACGGAATCTGGCGCGGCGTCCTTTGCGTTCGGGCGTCCGTCGAAACGGGCGGGCAAAAATTCCGATGGGCGGAAGTCGGCGATTTCGCTGATGAAGATGCGTTCTGGCGTGGCGCGTAGCCCGCGTCGCGCTGTGGGTAACTGGGCGAGTGAGGCGGCGGTCAGGTAGAGCAGGCGCGGCGTTTTTTCGCCAGCGACGTATTGGAGGCGGGCGGTGAGCGGCGTGAGTGCGCCGAGGCGGGTGCGGTGTTTCTCGCGGAAGACGCCGGAGGAGTCGCGCACGAACCACAGGAGTGCGCCGGAGTTGTCGAGCGCGAGCAAGTTTTTGCCGAGGAGCAGCGGCGCGGTGAGTTGGCTTTCGGGACGGCGCGTGTTGGCTTGAAACGCTACGGTGAGCGAGCCGTCGGTGCCGAGGCGCAGCCCGCGTGCGAAGCCCTGTGAGGCGGCGAGCAGGAGCGGTTTGCCGGCGTCGTCCACGCCGATGCCGACGGTGGCGGGGGTGGCGTTTTCGAGGATGCTCTTGCGGAAGGGCGAGTCTTTGGCGGTCTCGGCGAGTTTGCCGTCTTTGCCGCGTGTCCAGATGCGGGCGGGGTCGCGCTCGACGAAGGCGAGCACGTCGGGTTGCCCGTCGCCATCGAGGTCGGCGATTTTCAGTGCCGTGATGTCGCGCCGTGCAAGCTCGACCTCTGCCAGAAGCTCCGTCTTCCAACCGCTCTTGGGGTCGCGGACGAGCCGCTGAAACGCCGTCTTGCCGTTGTCATCTTTTACGAGAGCGACGGGAAACTCACCGGAGTCGGAGGCGGCGACGTGCAGCGTTTTGCCGCGCACTGTGACGGGCGCGGGGAACGAGGGTTTGCCCTGCGCGTCGAAAGTTATCGCGCCCAAAATGCCTTCTTTTTCGCTGAGCACGAAAAGCGTTTTGCGGGGTGCGGGCGGGGTGCCTTTTTGCGGCGCGGTCGTGGGTTTCTCGGAAACGGCGGCGAGTGCGGAGACGTCGGCGAGCGAGGGGAATTCGCGTGGTTCCTCAAAGTCGCCGGCTGCGTTGCCGCGCCGCACGAGCAACACCGCCGCCTTGGGGTTGGCGATGACGAGGTCGTTGATGCCGTCGCCGTCGGTGTCTATGAGGGCGGCTTGGGCGGAGTTGGCGAGCGGGGTGGTGAAGGCGTAGGCGCGCAGGGCGGCGGTCTCGGCACCTTCGAGCGGACGGGGGTCGTCGGTGAAACGCACGGCACTCAGCGCGCGCCGAGGCGTGTCGAGCGCGGCGAAGACGCCCGGTGCGAGCGGGCGGTCGAGGTCGGGCGCACCGGCTTCGACATCGAGAGAGATTTCCGGGCCAAATGCGCCGTCTTTGCCGCGTTCGCGGAAACGCAGTTTTTGCCCGCTCTGCACTCCGAGCGCGAAACGGGCGTCTTTGCCCGCGCCGAGTGTCTGCGCGAAGAGGTTGTCTGACTGGCTGGCGGAAACGGAGCGCAGCAGGCGCGGCTCGGGGAAGGTCTGCGGAGGCGGCGCGTTTTTGGCGGTCTTCTCAAACTGCCAGAGGGCGATGCCGTCGCGTGTGCGCTGGGCGAGCACGGAGGTGCCGCGTGTGTCGGCGATGACGCGCAGCGTGTTGACACCGTTGACGGCGGCGTGGGCGGAGTTGCGGATTGGCTCGCGCCACTCGCCCGTCTTCGGGCCTTGGAAAATGATGGTCAGGCCGCCGCGAGTGTTGGTGAACGCGATGTCGGCGAGGCCGTCGCCGTTGAGGTCGCCGACGGCGAGGGCGAGCATCCCTGAGTCGCCCGCTACGGATTCGCGGCGGAAGAGCGCGGTGTCGAGGGTGGGCGTCCAGCGGTCGGTGCGGGTGGCGCGGCCTTTGGCGGCGGGGTCGCCGGGTTTGCGCTGGTAGAGCAGCTCGACGCACCCCGTGTCGTTGTTGAGGAGGGCGAGGTCGCGACGCCCGTCACCGTCAATATCGGCGACGGTGAGCGCACGAGTTTCCCAGTCGAGCTTCGTGATGAGCGGTGCGCCGAGTTTGGGCGCGGTTGGCGCAGTTGGCGCGGCGGGCGCAGAGTGCGCGAGACCGGCGGGCGCGAGAAGCGCGGCAGAGAGGAGGAGGATGCGTTTCATAAAAGAATTAAGAGAAAGGAAGCAGAGCGCGTTGAAAGCAGCAAAGACACAGAGCGCGTCGCGAAGTGGCAATTTTGTTTTTTTTGCGCATAGCCGTCGTATGTTTGCCGACACAGCGCGAACCGCTGCCGCGCCGCCCGCTGCCATTGCGCCGTCGCACCTTGCCGCGCAACAACACGCCCGTCTGCGTGTCTCCCGACGCCAATGTCCGAAGCCCGCCAAACCGATAACCTGCTCGACCCAGACGCGCTCTCGCGCGCCGAACACCTCGGCATCCTCGCCCGCACCGTCGTCGAGGGTTACCGCGTCGGCAACCACCGCTCGCCTTTTCGCGGCTTCGCAATCGAGTTTGCCCAGCACCGCGAATATACGCCCGGCGACGACCCGCGCCACCTCGACTGGAAGGTGCTCGCACGCACCGACCACTACTACATCAAGCAATACGAGCAGGACACGAACCTCGTCGTCCACCTGCTCCTCGATAGCTCCGAGTCCATGAGCTACCGAGGCACCGCCACCACTCACACCAAGTTCCACTACGCAAAAGCCCTCGCCGCCTGCCTCGCCTACCTCGTCTTGCTCCAGCGCGACGCTACCGCCGTCAACATATTCGACACCGACACACGCGAGCACATCCCGCGCACCGACAACCTCGGCAAAATCCACCACATAATGAGCCGCCTCGCCGCCGCCGACGCGAACCGCCGCACACAAATCGGCAGCGCGATGGCCGACCTCGCCAAGACCGCCACCGCCAAGGGAATTGTCATGCTGTTTAGCGACATCTTTGACGACGAGGAGGGCTTCCACCAAGGGCTGCGCCAGCTGCGTTTCCAAGGCCACGAGGTCGTCGTCTTCCACATCCTCGACCGCGACGAAATCGAGTTTCCGCTCACGGGGCGCGTCGAGTTTATCGGCATGGAGGGCAACCCGACGCTCACGCTCAACCCCGCCGCCATCCGCAAAGCCTACCTCGCCGAGATGCAAGCCCTGCGCTCGCGCGTCAAACTCGCCTGCGACCAAGCGAAGTTTCACTACATCCTCGCCGACACCGCAGTCCCCCTCGCAGAAACACTCGGCGCCTACCTCGTCGCCCGCAAACAACGCGGCAAATAAACCGCCCACTCACCACCGCCCACGCCCACGCCAACGCCCAGCTCAGAAATAAACCGCCGATGACCTTCCTCAATCCATACATCCTCGCCCTGCTCGCGACCGTCGCCGCGCCGGTGCTCATTCACCTATTTAGCAAACCGCAGCTGCGGCGCATCCGTTGGGCCGCCACGCGCTTCCTCGCCGCCAGCCTCGAGAAAAACCGCCGCCGTCTCCGCGTCGAAGACCTCCTACTGCTCTTCATGCGCGCCGCACTCGTCGTCCTCCTCGTCCTCATTTTCGCTCGCCCCGCCTTGCTCACCACCGGCGACGCCGCCCTCAGCAGCGGCGAGACCGCCGCCGCCATCGTCATAGACAACTCCGCCAGCATGGGCCAGAGCGACGGCGGCGAGACCCGCTTCGCCGAAGCCCGCGCCGCCGCCCGCACCATCATCGGCCAACTCTCGCGCAGCTCCTCCTGCTCGCTCTGGCTCGCCGCCGCCCCTCGCCCCACGCCCCTCGCCGCAAAACCCTCGCAAGACTTCGCCCTCCTGCGCCGACTCCTCGACAACGCCGCGCCGGGCGACTTCGCAAGCGACCTGCGCCCCGCCCTCGAAGCCGCCGCCGACTCGCTCGCCACCGCGACGGCGAACAAAGAGGTTTTCGTCTTCACCGACGGCCAGTCCGCCGCTTGGCGACAATCTGGCGACATCCGCAAATTGGTGGAAAAACATCGGGGCAAAATCCGTTTTCATTTTCGCACTATCGGCAAAGAGGGCGCAGACAACCTCGCTGTCACCGGCCTCAAAACATCCGGCTCGCTCGCCGCCCCCGGGCAAAAAATCCGTGTCACCGCCGAAATTACCAACCACGGAAAAACCGCCGCCACAAAAATCCCCGTCAAGCTCTTCGTTGACGGCGAGCCGGCGCAAGACGAGGCCGTTTGCGAGAACGTCGCACCGGGCGAGACAAAAGCCGTCGTGCTCTTCGCCTCCATTCGCGCCGCTGGCCGCCACACACTCCGCGCCGAAATCCCGCCCGACCGCCTCCCCGCCGACAACAGCCGCGCCGCCGCAATCCGCGTCGCCTCCAAGCTCACGACGCTCGTCGTTGACGGTGCGACTGCCAACGCCGCCAACACCGCCGAGCGCGACGGCTTTTTCCTGCGCAACGCCCTGCTGCCCGTCGCCCCGGGTGCCGCAAAAAACTATTTTTTGCAAACCACCGCCGCCGGTGTCGCCGCGCTCGAAGACCCCGCCGCGCTACGCCGCTACCACGCCGTCTTCCTCTGCGACGTCCCCGCGCTCAGCCGCGCCGCCGCGCAAAACCTCGCCGCCTACGTCGCGGCTGGCGGTGCGTTGCTCGTTTTCCCCGGCCCCACCGCCAACCTCGCCTTCTACAACACCGACCCCGACTTCGCCCCGCTCCTGCCCGCCACACTCGCCCCCGCCCGCGACGCGCCAGAGCCGCAAAAGTTTCTCACCCTCCAAACCCGCAACTACGCCCACCCCGTCACCGAACTCTGGAACGAACCCGGCGCAGGCAACCTCGGCACCGTGCGTTTCTCGCGGTATTACCCGCTCACGCTAAAGACGGCGGGGACAACGGGGACGACAACCGTTGCCGCCGCGACAACAACCGCAGCCGTCCGCCACGCCGCCGTGCTCACCTACGCCAACAACGAGATTGCCGCTGCCGCCACCGAAGCTGCCGCGAGTGCCAGTGCTGCCAGTGGCAAAACCGCTGCCGCAGTAACCGCTGCTACCGGCGCCGCTAATGCCAAGGACGCTGGCGAGGCTGCTGGTGCCGAAGCCGCTGGCACCGCCGCTGCTGTCCGGCGCGGCAGAGTGCTCCTCTTTGGCGCACCGGCGACAACTGCATGGGGCAACCTCCCTGTCACCACTGCCTTTGTCCCGCTCGTCGCCCGCTCGCTCGCATACGCCTGCGACACCGATGACCCGCGCCGCTTCAACCTCGCCGCTGGGCAAACCTTCGCCGCCGAAGTCCCTGCCGAATACGCCGGACGCGACATCTCCGTCTTGCGTCTTAGCGGCGTGGCGGGCGACGCCCCAAAAACCGCAGGCCGAGTCGAACGCGACCTCGACGGCCTCTACCGTCTCCGCGTGAAAGACACCGCTCTCGCGGGTGCTTACGCTGTTTGGCTCGGCAACGCCAAAACGCCGTGGACGCGCTTTGCCGTGCAAAGTGACCCCGCCGAGTCGGACTTAAAAATGTCTCCCCCTTCCGAAACCGACCTCATCCTAAAAGCCGCCGACACCTCCCTCTCCCCTGACACCCGCACCGCCAGTGCCAGTGCCGACGCTGGTGCCAACGGCGCGAATGTTGCGAACACCAACAATGCGGGTGCAAATGGTGCGGATGTCTCTTCGCTTTCGCGGGCTTCTGTCCCCGGCACTGAATTATGGTTTTGGTTTGTTCTCGCCGCTCTTTTGCTTGCCCTTACCGAAACCGCCTTCGCCCACGCCTCCAGCCGCCCAAGATAACCCCCCCCCCCGTCCCGCAAACCAGCAGAGCGAAAGGGAAGGTCAATTTCCTTGCAAAGCCCAAGGTTCGCGCAGCCGTCTCTTATGGAGTGCGGCGGCAGAGGGTGCGGAATGCTCCTCCGCGTCCGCCGACACCGCTTTCAAAGCGTCGGAACATACTGGTAATCCTGAGGTTACAGCATTCGCAAAAACGGTGTTGGTGCTAGTTCCTCGCTCTTTCACCGCACTCCATAAGGGTGGTTCCAGTGACAATCCGTGTCGCACAAAAATTGGGAGTCAAATGAAAAAGCGTCTGGCACTTTATTGGACATGGCACTTTATTGGACTCAGCGCCCGCCGACACCGCTTTCAAAGCGGCAGAAAGACAATGGCAACCGAAGTGCTCAGCACATCTACGAAAACGATGTTGGTGCTCGTTCCTCGCTCTTTCACCGCACGCCATAAG
>JAITPT010000142.1 GCA_031289285.1 Puniceicoccales bacterium | reverse complement strand
GCAATCAGGAGTTTTTGGGCGGTGGGCAAGATTTTTACGAGTGTGGCACAGACAATCTTGTCTGTGCCTGAAGCGGCAAAGAAGGGCGTCACGCTTATCACGTGGACGCCCTTCAATTGATGCTTTCGGAAAATTAGCTACGTCGAAGGAAGCCGTGAACGAACATGCCATTGCTGGCCACGCCTCTGCTTCTCATGGACGTAGGGCGAGGCATCGTTCGAATTTCGCGGCAAATGTCAAGCGGCACTTTATTGGAGGCGAGAGCGATGGCGGTGGCGGTGGCGGCTGGGGCTGGCTGCGCTACGCCAACGCCGAGGTGGGGCGAGAGTGGCGCGGGCGTAGTGGCGCGGCGCGGGGGCGGGCGCGGCGGGCGTGGGGTTAGCGGTGGTTTTCCTCGAATTGTTCGGTTTGTTCGCGTAGGCGGTGGGCGGTTTCGGCGGTTTCGGAGAGCTGTTGGCGTAGGCCACCGACGGCTGGGGAGTCGGCGTCAAGCAAGGCAGCGATTTCCGATAGACGGGCACCCAGAGTGGCTAAGGTTTCTCGCACCGCCGCGAACTCCGCCGCCGCACTCGCCATTTTGTCCGCTACGCCCACTTTTCCCGCCACGTTCGCCGCGCTCGCCGCCTTACCCGCACCGCCCACCACGTCGTCGCCCGCCGCCACGTTCGCCGCGCTCGCGCTGCCCGTGCCGATTTTCTCGCGTAGTTGCGCCATCTGCTCGTTTAGGTCGCGGCAGGTGCGGCGTAATTCTGGGCTGGCGAGCAAGTCTTTTGCGGCGCGGAGTCGCGCCAAAACTTGCGCGTTGAGGGCACGTAGGCGGGCTGGCTCGGTGGCGATGAGGGCGGCGTCGAGATGGGTGTTCCAGTCGCGTTCGAGGGCGGCAAAATCTTTTTTGCTGAAGGCCAGTAGCTTGTCCGCGTAGGTCTCCATTTGTTCGTTGGAAACCCGTTTGGGGATGACAGGGATCTCGCGGAGGTTCTCGGCGGGAGCGGCGGCGAAACGCACGGGTGTGCGCGGCGAGTGCGTTAGCTCGATGTAAGTTTGGCCAGAGGCGGGGCTGAGCAGGGCGAGTTTGCCGCGTAGGCCAACACGGATTTCTTCCGCCAGCACACGTCGGTCGGCGAGGTCTTTTAGCCCGCCGATTTTCGCCGGTCTGTGTGGGTCAAATACTATGGTGACAGCGACACGCGCAGGCTCGTCCGCAACGGTGGGTGGGCGCAGGGCGATGTCTTTTACTTTGCCGACATTGACGCCAAAAATTTTGACAGGCGCATCGGTGGAAAGCCCGTTCACGCTGTCCTCGAAAAACAGCACGAACGGCGTCTCATTTTTTTCGTGCGCGACGGTGAAGGCGATGGTGCCCAAGCTCAGCGCGACGGCAGAAATCGCAGCGAGGGCGACACCCAGCCCGAGGCGTTCGACGGCGTTCATGGCGCGGCTTAGAAGCGCCAGCTTAGACCGCCGGAGAAGCCTTGGGCAAACTGCGCGTCAAAGGTGATGTGGAGGGTGTAGGCGGCGTGTAGGACGATGCCGTTGCGAAACGTGAGCGAGAGGGCAGGCGCGATTTCCACGGCGTCGCCGAAGAGCTGCGGGCCTTTCGTTTTGTAGCGGATGCTCGGGTAGTCGTCGAAGGCGGCGGCGACCTTGACGTCGTCTCCCGCAAGCTCGCTCGCCCAAGCGGCGGAGCAGGAGGCGGCGAGGATGGCGGAGTCGAGGCGGAGCGTGTATTCGAGACCGCCGCCGAGGCGCGTTTGCAGGGAGTCGCTGTGGAAGCGGCTGACGCGCAGCCGCCACGCGGCGTCGGCGTTGTGCTCGGTGAAACGTGAGACGCTGACGCTGTCGTAGTTCACGCGGGCGAAGGGTGTGAAAACAAGGTCGTCGGTGAGGTGCAGGCGGGCGTTGAGCGCGGCGAAGACGCCGACCTCGTATGCCTGCGGTGTGGCGTGTGCGCCGGCTTGCGGGTAGTTCATCGCTTCGCCGAAAGCGGGCGTAGTCTGGAAGCGTTTGGTCTTGTAGTTGAGCCAGCCGCCGGAGGCACCGAAGGCGAGCCACCAAGGTTGTCCCTCTGGCACGAGCGCGGCGTAGAGGTGTGCGCGGAAGCCGTCGCCGTCTATGTGCCCGCCGCCGCCGGGGATTTTTGCGCGGGTGAAGTTGTATGAGCCTGCGAAGCCGATCATGCGTTCGTCGTCGAGCCACCGCTGTGCGCCGGCGAGTCCGCCCCAAGTCTCGTAGTTGTAGTCGGGGCGGTTGCGCCCGTTGTCGTATTCGCCGAAGTTCCAGTTTCCGAAAGCGTAGGTCTCCCATTCGCCGCGCAGGGCGGGGTGGAGGCCGTCGCGCGAGTTGGTGAGCGGGCCGTAGTAGGTGTCAATTTCGCGGTCGGGGGCGGTCGTGTTGTCGGGGAGGAAATGCGGCTGGCCGAGGTGGCGCAGGATGCCAGAGATCTCGGCGCCGGAGGTGAGCGCGGGGACGGTCGCCATCGAGCCGAAGGGCAGGGTGGAGGTGTTGGCGAAAAGGTATTCGGGCACGGTTGCGAAATAGGCGTCCACGCTTGGGCCGTTGGTCTCGTAGGGGTCGAGGAGATATTTTTGCAGGCCGATGAATTCGCCCAGGCCGTTACGCGGGCGGGCGTCGAGTGTGGCTGGGGCGGCGAAGGCGGCGAGCGCGGTAGCGAGCGCGGCGGCGGAGAAGAACTTGCGGGTTGCGGAAGATGTCATGCGGCGGGCAGAGAAATGGATTTGCGCGAAACCGCCAACATTGGAATTGCAACAATCCCCGCTTTCTTGGTTAAACGGCGTGTAAAAAATAATGAGCGCAACCAGTAAAAATCCGGTGCCGCCAGCTGGCGGTTTGCCCGCAAAAGACGGCGTGACCGCGCAGAAAGCTGCCGTGTCGGTCGAGTTTTTTCCGCCCAAAAACGAGGCGGGTGCGGCGCAGATGCTGGCGACGGCGGAGGCGCTGCGCGGGCGGGGCATCGCGTTTGCGTCGGTAACTTGCGGCGCGGGCGGCGCGGCGCGTGAGCACACGCTCGAATACAGTGCGCTGTTGCAAAAGGCGGGTTACGCGGTCGTGCCGCATCTCACCTGCGTCGGGTATTCTGGCGAGGAGCTTGTCGCGCTCGCCGACCGTGTGCTCGATGCGGGCTTCGCGGGCGTGATGGCGCTACGCGGCGACCCGCCCAAAGGCGAGACGTGTTTTGCGACGCGGCCGGACGGCCTCGCCCACGCCTCGGAGCTGGTGGAGCTTATCCGCGAGCGCGAGCGATTGCGCGGTGCGGGGCGGCGGCTGCGCATCGGCGTCGCGGGCTACCCGGAGAAACACCCAGAGTCGCCCGACGAGGCCACCGACCTGCGCTGGCTGGCGCACAAAGTCTCGCGTGGGGCAGACCTCGTGGTGACACAGCTTTTTTTTGACAACGCGGTCTATTTCCGTTTTGCGGCGCGGTGCGCGGCGGCGGGGATTTGTGCGCCGCTCACGCCGGGGATTTTGCCCGCGCTCTCGTTGGCACAGGCACGCAAGTTCGGTGCGTTTGGCGGTGCCGCGCTGCCGTCCGAATTGGAGCGGCGTATGCTCGCTTGCGGCGGCGACGCGGAGGCGGAGCGGCGCGTCGGCGTCGCGTGGGCGCACGAGCAAGTGCGTGAGTTGCTGGCGGGCGGTGCGCCGGGTTTCCACCTCTATATTTTGAACCGCGCCGAATCTGCCTTGGAACTTTTTGACTTGCTGGCAACCGACGACAAAACAGTCTGACGTCACTATGAAAGCAACGTCTCCTCGAGATTTCTCTGCCAAAAACCCCCGCACCTCCGGCAACTCCCGCGCATTTTCGCTCGTATTTTCGCTCATCATAATGAGCTTGATGTTGATGCTCGTCCTCTGCCTCGTCGCGCTGCTCACCGTCGAGATGCGCCTCTCTGCCAACGCGGTTGACCAGCAACGCGCCCGCTTCAACGCCCTTGCCTCCGCAAAGCTCGCGCTCGCCCATTTGCAGCAAGAGGCTGGCCCCGACCAGCGCATCACCGCCCAAGCCAACACCACCATCGCGTTCACCAGTGTCAACGGCCCCACGCGCACGGAGGTTCGCCAAAAATGGAAAAGTAAAAACCCCTACTGGACGGGCGTCTGGGACCCGCGCGAGGCCTACACCTACGCGCCAGAGGAGAACAACACGCCTGCCACCAACGGCAACCCCTCCAAAGACCGCCCGCCCGCGTGGCTCGTCAGCGGCGACGCCCAGCTTCAGACGCTCTCCGGCGAGCGGCAATACCCCAGCGACTACAAGACGCCTTGGGAGGTCGTCAAGACCGACGACAAAGACACCGTCACGCTCTTCAACAGCCTGCCGAGCGACGAAGATTCCGACAACTCCGATACCCACCCCTTCGACACCAAGGTCACCGTCTCCCGCGTCAATTTCCTCTCTCCTGATAACAACACCATTGGCCGCTACGCCTACTGGATCGCCGACGAGGGCGTGAAAGCCCGCCTCAATATGATAGACCGCTTCTCCAAGGAGCAGGCGAAAACCACCCCCGCCGTCTCGCGTTTTTACGCCCCCGTGCGCGCCGCGTTTGAGACCTTCCCGCTCTGGGATAAACTCCGCTTCGATGACAAGACCCCCGCCAACGTTTTCGATGTCCCCGGCTTCGCCAACCTCTTCGAGTCGCCGACGCAGCTTGTGACCAACCCGCTCTCCAACGCCGTCGCCACCTACGCCCACGCCGTCACCGCCGTCTCCCAAGGCATCATGACCGACGCCCGCCACGGTGGCCTCAAGCAAGACCTCTCCGTGCTCTTCGAGCTGGAGGAACGCGACTTCAACGACACGCCGTTTGGCGCACGAGGCCCGGGCGACAACATCGAGCAGCTGAAGGCACTCAAAGGCGCGACGTTGCTTTTTGATGCGGACTCTTCCACCGAGAGCACCGCCAGCGGAGCGGGTGTCAAAAACCCGCGCTGGGACGCTTTCAAAATGGGCATCATGGAGGGCGGTGGGCGCGTCAAATCGGGGCGTCCGCTTTTCAACGTCAAAGGCGTCCTCGGCACTGGCGGCGAAGACAAAGACGGCAACTTGCTCGGCCCTCCGTGGGCGATTATGCGCGACCAATACCGACTCTATAAAGAGGAAGACACCGTGCGCTACGGCGGGAGAGACCGCCCTGCCAGCGTGGCTGACGATGGGCTTTTCCGGCGGCGCAACTACGAGAACGGCACGTTCCTCGCACGCACATGGGAGCCAAATGCGACGCCAAATTACCAGATGATTAAGACGTGGCCGCACACCACGCCTATCTTCAGCCACGTCGTCACCAACGACGAGATGGCGGGCAAAGACCCGCACACCACCGACCTCTACACCAAGACCGGCCTCAAAGGTGTGCCGCGCCCGATGACCGTCGCCGCCACGCCACAAGCCGTCCGCTACGTGCTCACTTTCGGTCTCATCCGCCACGGCGATGCCCTCCGCTTCGTCGTCAACCCCGTGGCGGTCGTCCATAACCCCTACGATGTGCCCATGAAATACCTCGAGGGCGCCGTGCCCCAAGGCCTCGGCGGCGACCGCGCCGGAAT
>JAITPT010000007.1 GCA_031289285.1 Puniceicoccales bacterium | reverse complement strand
GCTCTTCCGATCTTTTTACGCGGAGGGCTTTTACGGGGGGAGGCTTTTTGGGAGGCGAGGGCTTTTGAGGAGAGGGCTTTTACAGGGGGGCTTTTACGCGGAAGGCTTTTACGCGGGGGCGAGGGGGGCGATGGGGCCGATGGTGTCTTTGAGATACCATTTGCGGAGGACAGGGGGGATGCGGACAGAGCCGTCAGGTTGAATGTTGTTTTCGAGAATGGCAGCGAGGACACGAGGGAGACCTAAGGCAGAACCATTCAAGGTGTGAGCAACCTCAACTCTGCCACCATTCTTGGGACGATAACGAATGCCAGCACGACGCGCCTGAAAATCCGTGAAGTTGGAACAAGAGGAAACCTCCAGCCAACGCTTCTGACCACCCGCCCAAACCTCAAGGTCATATTGCTTGGCATGAGGGAAACCTATGTCGCCCGCACAAATCAATAATACCCGATAGGGCAAATCGAGCTTCTCAAGCAAACGCGCCGCATCGTCACGAAGCGTTTCAAGCTCAGCAAAAGATGTCTCTGGGAGCACCCATTTCACCAACTCCACTTTGTCAAACTGGTGGAGCCGATTGAGCCCACGCACATGCGCACCCCAGCTGCCCGCCTCGCGCCGGAAACAAGGCGTGTAGCCACAACGCTTGAGCGGCAATTGCTCCTCTGGGATGATTTCATCCCGAATGAAATTGGTAATCGGCACCTCCGCCGTCGGGATGAGATAGAGGTCGTCTGTAGTGGCGTGATACATCTGGCCCTCTTTGTCAGGAAGCTGTCCCGTAGCGGTGGCACTCTCAGGATTCACAAGCAACGGGGCGAGGATTTCCTGATAACCAGCAGCAGTGGCCTCCTCCAAAAAAAACTGAATGAGCGAGCGCACGAGCCGCGCCATATCACCCACGTAAAACGGGAAGCCCGCGCCCGCAACCTTCGCGCCACGCCCGAAGTCCACAAGCGAGTCGAACCACGGGATTTCCCAGTGCGGCACGGCCAGCGGCGAGACAAGCGCGGCAGGGTCGCCCCAGGTGGAAACTTCCTTGCTGTCCTCCTCGGTGCGCCCGTCGGGGATGCTCTCGTGAGGGATGTTCGGGATGGTGAGATAGTGGCGCTTCCAATCGGCGTCCACGTCGGCGGCAGTCTTTTCAAGCTCCTTGACCTTGGCAGAAGCAGTCTTCATCTCGGCGACCTTTGCGAGAAACTCCGGCGTCCCCTTAGGCATCTTCGCCATCTCTTTGTTGGCGGCGTTTTGAACAGCTTTGGCCTGCTCGGCCTCGGCGATGAGGGCGCGGCGGCGGGCGTCGAGCGCGAGAATAGTGTCCCAGTCAACGTGGAACTTTTTACGGCTAACTGCGGCGCGGATGGCGTCGGTGTTTTCGCGGAGAAACTTGATGTCGAGCATGAGTGCGTTTTTTGAATGAACGGCGCGGCTTAGAAAATTGGTTCGCCTCTTAGAAACGGAGGCGGAAAACCGCGTTGAAGCTGTGAACGAAGGTGCTGTTGAAACCTGTCTCGAATTGGTAGCTCAGCTGCAGCGACGTATCCGCCGTCAAGCCCAAATCGAGAACAGGCGCGACGCGCACGGTCTGGCGCGGCAAGGCGGGGACATTCGCCTTGAAGGAGCGAACATTGTCGGAGGCGAGGCGTGCGGTCATCTCGACATCGGTGTCGAGAAGTTCGTAGGTGTAGGCGGCGTTGAGTGCGAAGCGGGCACTGGCAAACAGCTTGGTGTTGAGCGTCCAGCTTGCACCAGTGCCGACGTTGAAGCGCAACGAGTCCTGCGTGAATGCGTCCAAGTGCAGCGCGGTATCGGAGCCAGCCTCGGTGAATGCGTCCACGTGTGCGCTGGCGTAGTCGAGGCCGACGTATGGCGTGAAGCTCAGCGGCACATCTTTGTTGACGGCGGCGACAAAACCGAGGCGAGTGCTTGCGCCGAAGTCGTAGCCTTCCGGCCTTGCCTTGGCGGTTCCGCGCGAGTTCGTGTGGCGGATGTTGTAATCGCTGTAGCCTGCGTTGAGGACGGCGTCTGCCCAAAGAATGTCGTTGAGCATGACGGTGCCGTAGAAGTTGAGGCGGGCGTTGTCTTGGTTAACTTTTCCTGCGCCGTAGGCGAGGGAGGCGCGACCGCCGTGGTAACTTGCGCTCAAACCTGCGGTGACGTAATCGCCGATGCTCTGGTCGAAGCCGACTGCGCCGCCGAAGAGGTCGTAGTTGAAGGCGGGTGTGGCGGCACCGCCGGCGCGGTTGCGCTCGAAGCGCGAAGCACCGCTCAGATAGAACTGCGAGCCAGACTCGCGCCCTTGTATGCCGCGATGGTAGCGCAACGACTCCAAGTGGCGGTGTGTCCCCTCGGCGTCGTCGCGTGAGCCACCGATGCTCATGGCGGTGATGCTTGCGAGGCCGGCGGGCGACATGGCGTTGAAGAGCCGGTTCCAATCGCGCGAGTTGATAAGTTCGGCGATGAAGCCGGAGCTGGCGGGGTCGCGCAGCGAATCGGTGAGATAGCGTGCGTAGTCGCCCAGCCCCTTGTGGAGCGAGAAACCTGGGAGCAGCGTGACATCGTCGGCGAGGAGCAGGGAGAGCCACCCGTCTGCTGCGGCAAACGTCATGGCGGGCGACGTGACTTCCATGCCGTCCACGACGACGGAGATGCTTCCGAATGCGCCGCCGATGTCGCCAGTGCCGCTGGTGGTGCTGGTATCATGGAGCACGCTGACGGGGCGACCGGCGCGGAGTTGTTCGTAAATGGACTGTGTGGTGTCGAGGCGCAGGATGGAGTTTTCGCCTAACCATGCGGTTCCCGAATAGCTCAAGACGGCGGCGGTGGCGGCGGAGCCTATGGCCTCGAGCCGCAACGTGCCGTTTTGATAAACATCGCCGCGCACCTCGACGCCGTTTCCGCCGGCGGGGCGTATCTCGCCGCGATTGTTCAGCTCGCCTACGACGGCACCGTTGCCGGTGAGGGTCGCACCCTCGCGCACCTCGAGAACAGTGGCGGCGACGGAGCGCGAGGAGAGGTCGAGCGAAGCACCGCGAGCGACTGCGAACGTCCCGTTTGAGAAGCTCAACGGTGCGCCGATTGTAAATGCGGCGTCGGTGCGTTCGGCGGAAGGTGCGAGCAAGATTGTGCCGTCACCGGAGCCGAGGCGCGGGCTAATCGCGATGGCGGGCAGTGAGCTTTCGATTTTGAGAACGCCCTCGCCCTTGGCGTCAAACACAGGCGGGAGCACCACGGAAGTAGCACTATCGGGGAGACCTTGTGCGGCGGCGCTATCGGCGCGGAAGATGAAGACGCCCTGTGCGGCGCGGAAGACGCCCGCGAAGTTTTGTGCGTTGCTGTTGAAGTAAAGTTCGCCGGAGGCCGCGCCCCTGTATTCGACATCGCCGAAGCCGGAGAGGGCGACATTTGCGCCGGTGGTGGGTGCGCCGCCAGAGACGGGCGGCAGCGGGTTGGTGTAGCGCAACGTGCCGCCTGCATCCACAGCGACGGGGACTTGTGCCGCGCCGAGTGAGGACGCGCCGTCTGCGCCGCCCACTTGGAGCACTGCGCCGGAGCGGATGGCCACGGGGCCTGCGAAGACATTTCCGGCGGCGAGCAGCACCGTCTCGCCGCTCTTAAACTCGACGGCGGAGCCGCTGGCTGCGGTGATTGCGCCGCCGAGCAGCGTCGCGCCAGCGCGGTTAAACGTGAGTGCTGCGCCGGGGCGCACGGAGAAACTTGCGGGCACGGAGATTTCGTTTCTGCCGGTGCCATCGCCCACGGCGAGTGTCCCGTCGTTGACGAGGATGCTGTCGCTCACATTGAGCACGCCGGTAAGGACGGCGAGGCCGCTGCCGTTTTTCTCGACGAACGCGCCTGCCTCGGCGGCCAAATCGCCGAGCGTGACGGAGCCGCCGCTTGCGGGCGCGAGCAGGAGTGTCGCGCCGCTATCCACGCGGGTCTCGCGCTTCTGTTTTTGCGTGAGCACGAGCACACCGTCGCCGAAGGAGAAGACGCCAGCGGTGACGTGGAGATTGACATCGCCGGAGCCCGTCCAGACGGCCTTGCCGCTCTCGGTTTTTTCGAGAATGCCAGCGCCGCTGATGTTATTTGGGAGGACGTAGTTGCCAGCGCGGGCGAGGCGCACGACGCCGGAAGTCTCGATGGATGCCGTGCCGAGTGCGCCGGAGCCGGAGATTTCGAGCACACCGTCGTTGACGCGCACGAAGCCCGTCAAGCGGTTGTTCTCTTTGTTGACGACGAGTGTTCCCGTGCCGTCTTTGATGAGGCTACCTGCGCCGGAAACATCTTGGGCGAGCGGCACGACGCCGGGGAGTTTGAAGATGACCTCTGCGCCTTCGAGCACCTCGACATCGCCAGTGGGGGCGACGCCGTTGGCACCGTCGCCGAACTGGAGCCGCCCTTCGGCGACGCGGATGGTGCCGGTGAGTGCGCTGTTATCGCCCGTGAGGGAGAGTGTGCCGACGCCCTCTTTCCAGAGCGAGAGGGTGCCGGAAATATCGCCAGCGAAGACGGAGCTTTCGCCGCGTGCGCCGACGCGCAAGACGCCGGAGCCAGAGACCTCGGAGCCAGCAACGCCTGCGAGCATCCCGACGCCCGTCTCGGCGAGGACGGAGAAGGAGACGCCCGGAGTGATGAGGTTGACGAACGCGCCGGAGAAGTCCGCCGTGTCGAAGCTAACCGCGCCCGCGACTACGCGCAGCTCGCCTGTGAAGCCTGCGCCGTTGTTTGCAAAAACCAGCCGCCCAGCGCCGCGTTTCTCGACGAGAGTGGCGCGTTGGAGCACGAGGTCTTCGCCGTCAGATGCGAACTTGCCGCGCAGCACCAAATCGCTCCCCTGCCCGCTCTCGAGCGCGGTGAACGCGCCGGGCGCGACGAAGATGTCGTTGTCGAGTGTGCGCACGCCCGTAGCGGGGACGCCGGGCGCGATGTCGTCGCCGAAGTCTGCGGCGAGCGTTCCGCCGGTGAGCAGGACGGCGCCTCTGCCGAGTGCGCCGTCATTGCCGACGGCGAGCGTTCCCTCGGCGAGGATGACGGCGGCCTTGGGCGAGCCGTCGGCGTCGGTAATCCCGCCGAACTCATTTGCGGAAGCGAGTGTGAGCCGTCCGGTGCCGCGTTTCTCGATGTAGCCGGTGCCGGAGATGCTACCGCCGAAGATGGTGTAATCTTTCTCGTAGTTGTTGAAAACGACACGTCCGATGGAGACGCTGGAACCGACGAAGATGCGTGTGCTCTCGCCGGAGTCGTCGAAGAGAGCGGAGGCGCCGGGGAAATAGACTTGGTTGGGCAAGCCCTCGGGGTTGGTGAAGTTACCGACGCGGGCGTCCCAAATCGTCTCGCCGTCTGCGCCGGTTATTGGGACGGGCTGGCCGTCGGGGCCGATGGGGCCGACTTGGTCGCCGCGCCAGACGTTCGGGCGGAACATGACCTCGGAGCTAATGGTGAGCCAGATTTCGCCAGTGCCCGGGCCGGCGTCCGGCTGGTTTTCCAAGTTGAGAATGTAGCGTGGGTCGTAGCCGGTGCTCGGCAGCACGAGCTTGTCGTAACCCGTGAGTGTCCGGTATTCGGCGATGACGTAGGTGCCGACTGCGAGTGCGCCGTCCGAGAAATGAATGCCGAGGCGGACGGTCTCGGTGAAGTTGAGTGTGTCGAAGTTCAGGCGCGAGTTTGCGCCGTGTATCGAATTGGAGAGGTAAAGCTGAATGGCAGAGGCGGTGGCGGTGGCGAGGGTGCCAGTGGCGTTGAGGATTTCGCCGCGCCGCGAACCGGATGCGCCGCCGACAGCGAGGATGCCGCCATCGAGCAGGTAGTTGCCGAGCAAATCAGCCGGAAGCCCGAAAGCTGCGCCGCCGCCTGCGCTGAGTGTCGCGACGCCGTGGCCGTCGGAGATGGCGTCGGGAGCGCGGTAGCCGTAGATGGTGAAGCCGGAGGATTTGGTGACTCCGGTGGTGTCAAGCCGTGCGCCGGGCAACACATTGATTGCGGTGCTTGCAAGCTCGATGGGGCCGGCGAGTTTGAGAGTGCCCTCGGAGACGCGGGTCTCGCCCGTGTAGGTGAAGGGATACTGCGGCTCGGTCTGGGTGAGGACAAAAGTTCCCGCGCCGCTTTTCTCGAAGGCGAGGTCGTTTGCCTGCGCGTTTCCGGCGATGCCGAGACGCCCCGTGAAGTTTGCGGGCGCGGCACCGTTGACGCTCACCGTGAGAGTGGGGGTCGGTGCGCCGGAACCGGAGGCGTTGTGGATGCTGTTGCGGGCGGCGGCGAGGCCAGCGGAGACGAGTGAGGAGAACGCTTGGCTGTGGCCAGCGAGGTCGAGTTGGCCGCCGGTATTTGCGACGACGTCGCCGAGTGTGAGAGCGGAGTCTGCGCCGAGGGCGTTATCTGCGCCGATGCGCAGTGCGCCGTTTTTGATGGTTACGCCGCCGGAGAAAGTGTTGGCGGAAGTGCTGCCTGCTGCGCCGACAGTCCATGTGCCTGCGCCAGCCTTGACGATAGCGAGTGAGCCGTTGGCGGGGTCTTCGAGGACGGACTCGAGGCGGTTGTCTCCGCTCGGGCTGGTGAACGCGGTGGTGCCGGAGAGTGTGAGCGTGTGGTCGCCAGCGACCGTGCCCGCGATGAACGCGCCCTTCAGCTGGAAGGGCGTGTTGCCGTCGCTGCGGAACTCGGAAGTGGTGCCTTCAAAAATGAAGTCGCGGGTGGTGACGGAGGGCGTAGCGAGGAGCGGGTCGGGTGCGGAGACTGCGCTGCGCAGGACGCCGTTCTCGAGGACGACTCTGCTGGCGGAAGCGCCGAGCGCGCCGAGGATGTCGGCGGTGCCGGAGGCGGCGAGCGGAGCGGTGAGCGTGAGAATGGCGTTTGAGCGGACGCGGATTTCGCCGGTGGTGGTGCTCACGGCGGTGAGCGTCAACTCGCCGCCGCCGAGTGCGATGAGGCTGACCGAGTCTTTGAGAGTGCCGGTGAAGTCGTGTTTTGTGTTGTTGAGGGCGAGGGTGAGCACGCCGTCTCCGCCGACGCTTCCTGGGCCGGAGAGGCCGGCGAGCGTTTGCAGTGTGCCGTTTTCGAGGCGTAGCTCGGCGAGTGAGCCTGCAAACTGAGCGCTGGTGGTGCTTGCGAACGCGCCGCTGGCGGTGATGCGCAGGGTCGTGTTTGCGCCGAGCGTGTCGCCGATTGCGATGTCAACGCCGGAGAGAATGGCTGCCCTGTCTGCGAGCCAGACGCCGTTCGTGCCGTAGGCGGCTGCGAATGTGAGCACGGGTGTTCCCGATATGCCCAGTGCTTTGGCGGCGGAGATGAGCGTGGTTTCGCCGGCGGTGCGCACGGTGGCGTTAGCGGCAAGCAGGAGCTTGGGCGTCACGCCGCCGCCGACGCTATCGAGGACGGCGCCGCGTGAGGCGTAGCCGGAGCCAGCGATTGTGGCGTTGAGCGGCGAGAAGTCTTGCCCTGCGATGTCGAGCGAGCCGGTCATGTCTGCGGTGGTTGTGGTGACGTTGAAGCCGCCGGAGTAAGACGGGTCGCCGGGCGAGTAGGTGGGTTTGAGCATGCCTTGCGCGACGGTGTTGAGGCCGGTGTGAGTGCTGGTTTGTCCGGTAAGCTCGAGTGTGCCGCCGCCCGTTTTTTCGAGGAGGAGCAGCCTTGCGCCGTCTTCAAAACTGCCTGCGAATACGGCACTGCTTGCGAAAGCGAGGCGCAGGGTGGCGTCGGAGCCAGCGGCGGCGACGACCCGCCCCGAGCCGGAGAGGCTTGCCAGCTCGACGGTGCTGACGGCGTCTGCGCCGATGTAGAGAATGGAGGTGGGGCTGAGGAGGTTGACCTTCCCAGCTGCGCCGGCGGCGTAGGTGTTGGCGAGCGAGAGCGAACCATCGGAGACGATGAACGCGCCGAAGAAGCCCGGTGAGCGGTTATCCGCCGAGATGATTAGGTCGCCCGTGCCAGTTTTTGTGATGTCGCGGTTGCTTATGCCGGAAATCAAACCGGAGAGTTTGAGGTTGCCCGACGCCACTTCGACGCCGGAGTTTTGGGCGACAAAGATGTTTCGGTGGACTTCGGATGCGGCGGCGTGGATGACTGCGCCGACTGAGTAGGCGCGGTTGGAGAGTGCGCCGCCGTTGAGGACGATGCCGCCCTCGCCGTTCGGGAGTGAGACGCCAGAGGCGCCCTGTTTTTCAAAAACGATTGTGCCGTCGCTGACGACGATTGCGGTGCCTGGGTGGTCGTTGGAGCCGTCCGACCATGTTCCGCCGGAGAAGGAGTTTTCGTTGTTGGCGAGCCACCAGATGCCGGCGCCGGTTTTTTCGACGATGAGCGACGCGCCAGCGGGGGATTCGAGGCGCAGCGCGAGGACGCCCTCTCCGCTGCCGCCGAGTGTGAGTTTCACGGCGGAGTCGGTGGTGGAGGCGTAGGCGAGCGCGGAGGTGTCGTTGACGAACATCACCCTACCGCCGTCGGAAATGAGAGTGGCACCCGCGCCGCCGACGGTGAGAGAGCGGTCGGTCGAGGCGATATTGCCGGGCGCTGAAACGAATTGCAGCGTGGAGCTATCTATCACGAGGGTTCGAGCGCCTGAGCCTGCGCCGATGAGACTCGGCTGACCTGCGTTGGCGATGACGGGCACCGTGGAGCCGAGGTTGTTGAGAACGAGAGTGCTTCCGCCCATGATGCGCACCGCGCCCGTGAACTCGTTGCCCGCGCCCGTGTAGCCGGCATCGAGCTTGAAGGTAACCGTCACGGGTTTGTAGGCGACGCCTGCGCGGCCAATGAAGAGGCCACCGCCACCGATGATGCTCCCCGTGCTGCCGAGCGTGAAGTTGAAGCTCGTGTTGGTGTTGGAGTTGACATCTGGGACGGCGATGTGGACATCGAGCGGTTTCACCTGCTCCGAGATGCGCACGTCTGTGGAGACGGCAGGGGAGCCGTCGCCGGAGGCGTTTGAGCGCCCGTCAAACTCGACGAGGAAGTTGTCCGCGACCGTGCTGGGATAGTTGGTGATGCTTAACACGTCGTCGCGATAAACCCAGTTTTGGGAAGTGTTCACATCCCAGAGCAAATTACTGGCAGCGCCGCTGGTGCCCGGGCTTGTGGTGCCAGCCCAGATATACCTTGGCCCGACGAACTCGACTACCAGCTGGATGGTTTGTGAGCCGTCGGCATTTTCCACGAAAACCAATTTACGCGACAAGCTGAGCGAAGTGTCCAAACCGGAGACATCTTGCCCGTTCGCTCCGACCTGTCCGAAGTGCCCGAGTAGCGAGTCAACAGCGGAGGTGCCATCTACCACCAGATAGCCGTCCAAGGTGAAACCTTTTGCGGCGGTTATCAGCTCATAGACGGCGGGGCCGTCGCTTTCGGGGATGAGAATGTCGCCCGGTGCGGCGACGACAAGGCCGACTGCCGAGGAAGACACGAGCTTGATAAAGCCGCTGGTGGCGTCGCCAGCGAGAGTGGTGACGCGCAGGACGTCGTGCTCGTCTCTGCCGAAATAGGAGTCGTCTTGTCCGGCGACATCGAAGCCAATGGCGGCGGTGTTTGTGAAGTTGAGTGTGCCAGCGACGCGCAAGACTGCGTGGTTGAAGCTGGAGTTGCTGCCCCCGATGCGGAGGAAGTGCCCGCTGGAGAGGGTGAGTGCGCCGGTGATGTCAACTGGCTTGGGTTCTGCGCTCTCGGCTAAGCCGCTACGGTCGTGTCCGGCGTAAGACAAGTAGCCGTTGTTGAGTGTCACAGCGGCGGCAGTCGTTCTGTTGCTGGCATTCGTGAAGAAGTGCAGCGAGGCACCGCTATCAACCTCGATGCGGACGAGACCTTGCGCACCGATGGCGGTCAAGTTGCCCTCTCGCACCAAAATGGAGCCGGAGAAGGCAGCAGAGGAAAGGTTGCTGAGGAGCACGTCTCTATCGCCACTTTTGACGATGTCGCCCGTGCCGGAGGTAACAGCGAGGAGGCCAGCGGCGGCGTTGACATCGTTCTCCGCGCCGAAGACACCGCTCCTGATTGCGGTGTTGAAAACTGCCTCGGTTTCGGAGCTGGAGTAGTTGAGCTTGAGGGTGGCACCGGGCGCGTAAGTTTGCTCGAAGTCCGAGCCTGTGACACCACGCGCCGCCACCGTCGTCCCGCCGAGGGCGAGGCCGTTGTTGTAGTTCGGGAAAGTGCCGTCTTCGCTAAACTCGATGACGCCGCCGTCCGCAAAGACGGTCACGCCGTTGGCGGTTGCCGCAGCTGCGGTCGTATTGGAGGTGACGACGAGGCGCGATTTGCCGAGGACGCGCCATGCGCCGGTGTTGGAGGCACCGCCAGCGATACGTAGCTCGCCACCACCTGAGAGATTAAGTGGCTTCGCTTCGGTGCCGTTTTTGATTGGCACACCGACGACGAGTGTCGCCGACCAAGCGCTTGGCCCGCTGCCGCCGGAGAGAACTTCGAAGACAGGGAACTCTCCTGTCAGCCCGGGCACGAGACCGGCGGGGACATCGGCGGCACTCGCCGCGATGCTGCTCACACCGCCCGTGACTTTCAGCTGCGAGAAAACGAGGTCGTGCGTGGCGGCGGTTGCGAGACTCGCCACACGTGCGTTTTCGAGAAAGACCTTGCCGAGCCAGCCGCTGTGTGCCCGCAGGGTCGCAGTCCCCGGTGCAGTAAAGCCTGTGTATCCGCCGACGTTTGCGCCGCCGACGACATAGGTCTCCAGCGCGAGGCCGCTGCCGCCGCTGGCGATGCTCTTGCCCAGCTCGAGGGTCGCCCCGCCGGATACGTTGAGAACGATAGTTTTGGCGGTGGCTTCGGTGAAGAGGTTGCCGCTTGCAAGTTGCAGTGTGCCTTCCTTGACCCAGAGTCTTCCGTTTTCGCCCAGCAAGGTGGAGCCGTCCACGACGGCGCGAGCGCTGCCCACCTTGAATATCGCCGCATTATCGCCCGCTGCGAACTTGAGGACGGTCTGCGTGGTGCTGTCGCTGTCTATCGTATTGCCGGTGTTTATCGTGAGGCTGGGTTGCCCAGAGACTATTTTGCCGCTCAGCGTGAGCACGCCGGTGATGTTGCTCTGTTCAGCCGTCGTTCTGCGGGTGATGTTGCCGTCCAGCACGACGAGGGCGTAGTCGCCTACTGTCGAAATCGTCACCGAGTTAAGAAGATTTTCGAGTGTTTTGACTTTTGCGTCTTTGGTTGAGATGGCAGAGCCGAAGATAATTTCTGTTCGTAGCGAATCGCTGGTGGTTCCGCTTGCGCCGAGGTTTGAGGCGCGGGAGCCGATGGTGGCGTTTTCCCAATTGGCATCTGGGCCGAAGTCGAACCTGCCGGAGTCGAGCTGGAGTGTGCCAATGAAGGCGGAGTAATCGCGCCCGCTCGGTGTCCCTTCAAAAGAGAAAGTGCGAGGTGTGCCGCTCCATTCGTCTGCCGCAGTCGTGATGCTGAGTATAGCAGGTTTCCCGGCTTGGGGATGGGTGTGAAACAGAACTTCTCCCGTGTAATTTCCATCGGGACCGACGACCTCGCTGTAGATGGTCGCGTCGGGTGCGTCTATCGTGGCGAGGCTTTTGATTTCTCCGAAGGGCACATCTTTATTTTTCAGGCCGGAGAAGTTAAGTGTCACGCTGCCCTCAATGCCATAATCGCGTCTAATGACATCGGTGACGAAGTTATGGATGCCTTTGACAGTGAGCGAGGAGCCGTCCCACATATTGATAATGTTACCTTGGCGTCCAAACACTTCGAGATAAGCGACTTCCACATTTCCTCCGCGAATAGTAGAAGTTCCGACATGGTCGGGTGCGTTAAGACCTGAGGTGGGCAAGATTTTGATATTTCCTGTGCCGAACTTATTGAGTGCGGCATTCACCGTTCCGCCGCTGAAGGAGAAAGCGCGGTCATCCGCAGTCTCGTCAGTGATGACAATCCAGAGGCGCGGGTTGACGGATTGGTTGACGGTCACGGAGTGCGCGGTTTCGATTGTCCCGATGACGTTTCCGTAGGCGTCTTTTATGGCGACCTCGTCATTGAAGATAACGGCGTCGCCGGCGTGGAAGAAGTCGTCAAAAGAGTTGGAGACGCGGCGCCAGTTCCAAAGTTGGCTGCTACTTTGCGGCATACGCCAGATGTTTGTGCCCGTTTGGCCGCTCCAAATCAGCGTTTCGGTGTTGGAGCCGGAGACCTCCATGTAGATGAGGTTCATTTCGGGGTAGTAGCCGAGCGTCAAAGTATTGCGCAAGATACCGGTGTCCACCTCCCAGTTGACGATACGCTGCCCTACCGCCCAGTGCGCCTCCTGCGACTCTTCTTCCGTAACTGGGGCGAGCCATTGCTCTATCCCTGGGAAGTCCCCGAATTGGATGACATTCACTATCTTGCCGTTTTCGAGACCTGAGAAGCCGGACGGGTCTATAATCACTTTGCCCGTGCCATTGCTTTGGATGATGGAGCCGACTTTTAGCCAATCCGCATTTCCATCGGCTCCAAATTCGACCACGCCATCAATGCGGATGCGGATGCCGGTTTCTGCGGAGCCGTCTTCTTTTGTGATTACGCCGCCGTCGTTTTGGAGCACAAGCTGCGAGATGCTGCCCGCGCCTGCCACTACAGAGGCCAAATCTTGGACGGTGACGGTGCCTTCGATGCGCCCGCCGTTTTTGACACCTACGCCGGAGTAGCGGAAAACTCTCGACTCTGCACCTGTGTCCGCATCTACGACTGTCACGACTTTGCCGGTTTCTGCGAGCATATCGCCGCGCAAAACGGAGCCGTTGCCGGAGACGGAGATGTCCCCACCGCCGGAGCGTGCGACGACGCTTACCGTGCCGCCAGCCATCGTGACCGCACCTGCGCCACGCTGCTCGACGAGGCCGCCGCCCGTGATGGTCGAGAGGCTGTTGCTGTAAGGTGTCTCAAATGCAAGTGTGCCGCCCGGCGCGACAACCACGGGGATAGCACCTATCGTGCTGTTTTTTTCGCCAGTTGCATCGCCGATGCGCAAGGTGGTGCCGGAGGCGATGTCGAGCGTTCCTCTGAAGAACGTGAAGGGGGAGCCGGGTTCGCTTTGCCCGCTCATGACGAGGGAGATAGTGCCATTTTCGCTGCCGAACCCGCCGATGTGCAAGAGCTGGCCAGCGGTGCCGCCGACAAGGTTTGCCGTTATCGTGCCCGTGCCAGAGATAAAGCTCTCGCCGGAGACGGTCAGGGTGGAGATGTTATATCCTTCTACCGAGGTTCTTGTGCCGGAAAGCGAGGAGTCAGCCGCAAATAGGATGCCGCCACCGGACAGCGTGAAGTTTTCCGCCAAAACGTCGGTCGGTTTCGTGTCGGAGAGGGCACCAATCTGGAGTGTGCCCACGCTGTTTTTATAGAAGGTGCTGACATAGATGGAAGCGTCTTGGCCTCTGGAAGAGTTTTGGAGCAGACCTGCGTCGGCGTAAAGCGGGGCGAGACTTTCCTCGGTGTCACTCCGCCCGATGCGTTCTCTCGCGCCGTTGAGGTCGAGTGTGCCGCCGTAGAGACGCAAGCCGACAGTGTTATCCACGCCGGAGATGTAGTTGGTGATGGCACCCGCACTCACACGTGGCGAGAGCCGCAGTGTGCCCGCGTCGAGGATGAAGATACCGTTCGCGCCTTGGATAGAGACGCCCTCGGTTTTGGCGAGCACGACGGTGCCCTCGGCGACGGTGAGCGTCGCACCAATGTTGGGGTTGAGGTTGCTATACGGGTCTAAGCCCGGGATGTCGCCGATGATAAGTGTGCCCGCACCAGTCTTGACGAGACGCCCGTTCCCGAGAGCAGTGAGAGTCAGATTGGCAGTAGTCTTCTCTATTTCAAGCGTATAGACGTCGTTAGCCCCGCCAGAGAGGATGTAGCGGTTGAGGGTCTCGGAGCCTGCGCCCGTGTAGCGCAAGGTGGTGCCGTCGCGCAGCAAGATTTTTCCGTAGAAACTGGGGCGTCCGCTCGCCGCCCAAAATGTATCTGTGCCTACGCCGGAGAAGTTGTGCCCGAGCGCACCCGAGCCGCCAAGCGAGCCTGCATGGTCGAAGGATATCACGCCGTCAATGAGGTCAATCGCGATACTGCCAGCTATCTTCGGGCCGGTGAACGTGCTATCGCCCGTGAGCGTAAGTGTGCCCTGACCGCGCTTTTCTATGGAGACCGTGACGTGTGTGCTGCCGCTGTCCGTGTTCTGGATAGAACCAGCAAAATAGCTGTCCGTGTCGTTGTAGCCGTGCTTGTGGCCAACCCCCGCATTTCCGAGATTCGTGAAGTTGAGGGGGTCGTCGCCGATGACGAGCTTGGCATTGCCGGAAGTAATATTCGCGCCCGCAGCGTTCACCGAAGCCATCTTGACAATACCTGTAGAACCGCCGAAGAGACCGCCTATCGTCTCCGTGTTGTATCCCAATGTGTCGGTGGTGGGGATGAGTTCGAGTGTGCCATCAACAGTGAGCACCGCATAGTCGCTGACCGCCTCGGAGACGAGCAAACGCAAAGTAGCACCCTTCCAGACTTCCGCACCCTCCTCGCTAATGGTGCCGCGAGCACCGCTGACGTTCGAGTTGTCGTCAACGAAGTTTGACTCGTTGACGTTTGACGATGCTACGGCGACAACACCCTGCTCGATAACAAGATGCCCGTAGTTCACACCTTCGCCGAGATTGCCCGAATTGCCGGTTTCACTGAAAATCGGGTAGTCTGTCGAAGTAGCCATTCCCGCCTCAAAACGCACGGGCTTGAGCGGGCGCAAAATGAGGGTGCCCGCTCCGGTTTTGTGGAAACCGCCGTCAAACTGTTTCAACGCTACGGATGCGCTAGCGTCAGCAATGTCCACGACGCCAGTGCCATCGCTTTTGAGGACGAAAGACAGGACACCGGCTGACTGTTTTCCTGTGCTCTCGCTGCCGCCAGTGAAACGCAAAGTGCCGCCTTCGTAGAGGTGCAAGTTGCGCTTGCTGGGTGTGCTAATCACCGAACCGTAGCCGCCCAAAACACTTCCCCCAGCGTTGTCTCTACCGTCCGAGAAAACAATGTCAGTTTCGAGGACGCCCTCGGTGATGGTGATGTCGCCAGTGAACGTGCTATTTTTGGCGTCCCCAGTGAAAACAACCGTTCCGGGGCCTGCAATGTGGAGACTCGTGGTGAGGGTCGTGCTGTTCGAGCCGGACGTATTAGCCGCACGGTCGGGCACCGTCGGGCTGTCTTTTATCGGGAGGGCGATGGTGATAACAGAGCGCTGGTTGGGCGTCAGGAATGTTGTCCCGTCGGCAGTGCGAGAGGGATTTCCGTTGAGAATGAGCAGGTCGGGTTTGCCAATCAATGCGCCTGTTGTTCCGGTAGTGTAGATTCGGAAGTTTTCTGGGGTTGCCGAGGTCGCTTTGGGGAGCGAGATGACGCCCCGCCCTTCGTAGTTAAATGTGAGTGTGCTATTCACCAACAACACCCCGCTCTCACCACTGGTGCTTGCCTTGTAGGTCAACGATTCCACCGTGACATCGCCCGACACACTTGTGTTCGCTTGGTTCAGCAAGACGCGGTTACGTCCGGTGCCGCTGATGCTGCCCGCTATCGGTAAATCATAGCCAATAGCTGGCAGGGGGATAATCTTTCCTTCGCTGTCAATAGTGGTGAACTCCGCGCCTTCCCAGAGGACATTCGGGAGCTTCGGGTCGGTGGCGAGATTTACAAGCGGGGAGGCACTGGCATACACCCGCACCTCGTTGTCCACGCCGCGCAAATCTAAATAACGTTCGCCAAATGCGAGATTAAGCCGACCGAGGTTGAGCGTAAGTGCTGACGCCGCACCGCGCTCAATAACGATTTTTGCGCTGCCCGCGATACCCTCTATTTCGCCGCCAGCGACTTTGCCAATGCCCGCGAAAGTCTGCGTTATCGCGCCAGTGTTGTCGCCGCCGCGAATTGTCAGTGTGTTGTTGCCAAGGTTGAGCGAGTTGGTGCCAAGATTGAGCAAACTGCCCGTGCCTGTATAATCCGAATAATCAAGCGTCAGGTCGTTTGCCTGCGCAATAAAGCTGAAGGCACCCGTCACCGTCACTGGTGCTTTTACCACCAAATCGCCGTTGTTGTGCGTGTAGTTTTTGACGTTGACCTCGCCAGCGATGACCAATGTCGCGCCGCCGTCTTTTTGCAATGTCGCGTCTGCGCCGCTAAGCCCGTTGAGGGTAACTTCTAAGTTTTGGCGGGCGTCAACTGCCGTGTTTGTTCCTTGCGAGGCAGCACTGCGGTAGATGCGGAGCGTGGTGCCAGACTCGAGGACGAACGCACCGCTGGGCAAATCGCCGTTAGAGTTGTCGCCGATTTGCAGGGTGCCAGTGTTCACCGTAGTCGTCCCCGTGTAGGCGGTGTTGCCAGCCAAAACGAGCGGGTTGGCACCTTGCTTTTTTAGCGAGAGGTTGCCAGTAAATGCCGCTGCCACCGTCAGTGGCGTGATGCCGTCAATGTCTATGCCCGTGGTGAGTGTCGCTGCGCCGGAAGCAGTAATCGTGCCGCCATCGCCATAGATGGCCAAAATAGTCTCCGTGCTGGAGCCGAGATCGAGAACGCCGTCGGAATTGATTTCGAGCACTGAGGTGTTAACAAATTGCCCGTCTGCTGCGTCGGGAGCGATACTCACACGCGCCGCATTGTTGATGGTGAGCGAGGGGGTGCCGACGGAACCAGTGGGAATTGCGCTGCCGCCAGTGCCTTTCGCCAGAACGACTGTGCCAGCGTTCACAACGATTTTTGCCGCAGATGCTTGGGTGTTGCCCGCCTCGCCAATCTGGAGGGTGCCCGCGCCTGTCTTTATCAAAGTAGTGGCCCCCGCAATTTGCGATGCGATGAAGACGCCGCCGCTCTTGGTAATATCGAAGGTAGCAGGGGCACCTGTCGTCAGGGTCAGAGTTTTTGAAGGGGCGGTAGTGGTGCCCTCGTAACGCAAGGTAGAACCCGCCTCCGCAGTGAGGGAAGCGCCGCCAAATATGGCGTCGGCAGATGTCACGACGAGAGTCGCCCCTGCTCCAATCTCCATGTTGCCAGCGGCGGTAGAATTAACGCCCGAAAGCGTGAACACTCCGGAATCTAACCTAAGGGCAACCGAAGCACTAAAGTCTCCGGCAAAAACATTGTTATCGCCACGAACCGAGATTGTAGAAGTGCCCGAACCGCTGTTGGTGATGACACTGCCCGTAGAACCAGAAAGCGTAACGGCACTGGCAGTCTGCGGGTAACCGTTCAAGTTGAGAGTGCCGTCTTCAAGCACAATCGCGGAGCCAATGGCGTTCGCGCTCGTGTAGGTGACAATCGCCTCGCCAGAGATGACGAGGGCATCCGCCGCGCCCGTCGCGTCCAGAGAAACCCTCCCCGCCTCGGCGCGAAGCGTCAGCCCCGCACCCGTGCCCGCAAGTGCCAGTGTGCCCGCGCCAGTTTTGCGCAACACACCGCCGCCAGAGACGCCAGCAGCAGCAGTCACTTTGCGAAGAGCAGCCTCGACACTGATGACACCCTCCGAACCACCGAGGTCTATCGCCTTGCTAAGCGATAAATCGGCATCGGTGTCCGCATAGTTAAATGTGCCCGCACCTGAGCGGAAACCCAGCGTGACATCATCGCCCGAAAGTGCCGTCGCGCTTTCGACTTTTAACACACCGGAATAAATGGTGGCGACGCCCGCGTAGGGGCTGGTGCCTGCAAGGACGGTGGTGCCCGGACCAAAGACGCCGACAGAGCCTGCGCTGATGTCCGCCTCCACGCGCAACGTCGAGGAGGAGGAGGCGTTGAGGAGGCGTAGCTCACCGCTCGATGCGATGGCCAACGTGCCGCCAGAGACGGTCAAATCGCCTGCGCCAGCAGCGAGCGAAAGGAAACCGCTGTCGCCTTGTGTGCCGCCAGTGTCGCCCAATGTGAGTGTGCCAGTGGCAAGGTCTATCGTGGTGGTGTCGGTTTTTTTGACAAAGAGCGAGCGGTGCGCCGTGTCACCCAGCGCGGGGACAGTGGCGGCGTCAGCGGCAATAAGCTTTCCGACTGCGTCAGTGAAACCCGTATCGTCGAGCGGCGTGAGCACTTGCGCGTTCACCCTCGCCGTCCATGTCGTCGTCGCGCCGTCATCCACGTAATTACCGCCATAAATAGAGACAGCGGCGGCGGGCAAACCGTTGATAAAGATGCCCGGCAGCGCGATCGCAGCAAGGCTGTCATCTGAACTCCCCGCAGCACCAGTGATTTTGAAATGTGAGCCGCCGGAAATCACAGGCAGTTTCTTGCCAGTTTCAGTGCCGGGAACGGCGGTGTTGTCCACATCGTAAGCTTTCGATTCCTCGAACGCAGTGTCCGCGCCAGAGAGCAAGAGCAGACGCCCCGCCGTGACCGCAGCCGCAGTGCCAAACTGGTTGCCGTCCAAAATCGCGCCGAGGTTGACACTCGCGAGAGCACCACCGTTGCGCCGCAATTCGAGCACCACAGGCGCAGTGACGGCACTTGCGTCAAGCGACAGATGCTGCAGGTGCGTCGGCGGGTTCGCGCCGCCAGCTGCGGCGGCGATGGTGACGGTCGCGCCAGCAGTGTTTTTCAACACCACTTTTTCCGCGCTAAATGTGCCTTCCGCAGAGAGCACGGTTTTTGCGTTCGCCAAGACCACGTTGCCCGCAGAGAGCCTGCCCGTGACGGAAAGCGCATCTTTGCTGTAATGCGAAAACTCTTTGGCGCGGAGCACCTGCCCCTCCGCGACCGACACGCCGACCGGAAGCGGCGTCGCCGTCTCGCCGTAAGCTACGACACCCGCGCCGAAAAGTGTATTGGGCAAGCCGTCCGTGTGGTTGACGTTCAAGCCGTTGTCGCCAAAGAGTGAGACAGGCGACGTCTTGGGGAGCGCACCAGTGGCAGCGACGGTCAGGGTTCCGCCATAAACATTGGTCGGGCCCGTGTAGGTGTTGCCAGAGAGAATTGTATAAACACCGCCAGTGGCGTTGAAAACGAGACCGAGACGCCCCGCGCCGTCTGCAAAAGTGAGATTGTAGTCACCCGTGTTTTTGAGAAAAACAGTGCCTGTGGTGCCCGCCACGCTGTTCGTAATACGGGCAGCGACATTGACGGCATCAAGTGCCAAACCCGAACCCGCAGGGAGAAGCGTGGTGTCCGACGTCTGCGAGGTGGTCAACAGAGACGCGCCAGCAATATCGAGCACAGAGCCAGCAGAGAGCGCGAGTGTGCCAAATTGTTTCAGACCGGAGCCAGTGATTTTGAGCGTCGCACCCGCATCAAGGCTAATGTTCACAGGATAGACGCCACCGATAGCAGTGCCACTAAGCTGAGGAACACGCGCAAGCTCCAAGGTGCCAGCTTTTACCGCGATATTGCCAAGATTCGTAGCCCCTATTCCGTGCAAATAAGGGGCGGCAACCGCAGCACCTTTTAGCGCCAGTGTGCCCGCACCGTCCTTCGTCAAAGTCAACCCGCTGGCAATCGCCAGCTCCTCCACCGTCAAAGTCGCGCCAGAATGCAACACCTTGACCGTCGCCGTGTTATTTTGCAAAGTAATCTTGCGCAGAGCACCGAGGTCGCCCGTGCCAAGGAATAGCGCAGTAGAGGAATTAGTGGGATTGACGTCAGGTTTCTCATCTCCGACGGCGCGATTAAAACGGAGAACACTGGAGAAAACGTTTTTAGCGTCGTTAAACGCCAGTGTGCCTTCCTGAATATAAGCGTAAAAGGGTGCTTGGTAATTTTCTGGATTGGTAAGCGTGATAGTATCCACGCCATACTTTGTAAGCGTAACCGTGCCCATGTTAACCTGGTTCCCTGCACCAGTTGTCGAAAATTTTTCATTGTATGCACTTCCGCTTATTTTTTGGTTCAGTGTGGTGTCGGCGGTGCCGCCAATATGAACACGAGTAGGTGTCCCGCCATGCGATAGGAAGTCGCTACCCAAAAGAAGATAAATATCTCCCGTAAGTTCCAAGCGAGCATCAGCAGACTGATCAAACTTATGCATGCCACTGGCAACGACAAGCTGACCGTCTCCGGCTATCGTCTTCGCATAAAGCATTTGACCACTATTAGCACTAAACGCATTACCTGCGTTTGAGGCAGCGTTCCCCCCCATCGCAAGGGCACGGACAATCCCTCCTGACTCCGTGACAACAATTCGGTAACCAACCGTATAGAGTGAATTTAACGCCAACCCGATAATACCGCCAGCATGCACAAACGAGACGACATTGTCCGTCGAGCCAAAAGGTGTCGTCGCCTGACTGCCAGTGCCAAATCCGCTGGGGTCTGGATTTAGGGCTGTAAAGGCGACATAGCCGCCGTCAATGTTGACCGCGCCAAAGAGTGTGTCCGCATTATTACTGGCGAGGGCAAACATCTGGGAACGAGTGGTTATTTGAGCGGGGTCGAGCGAGTTTGTCCTGATGTCAAGTCCCGCATGGCTGGTGACATTGGCATTGATGCGGAAGGCAACCGTCGCGCCACCACCACCGTTATAGGTATCTTCGGGAACGTAGTGTGCGGAAGCGTCAATCAACCCAGAATAATTGCCAAAATTCAATGTGCCGTTAGTTCCTCCATTCCCAATGGATGCGCCATTTGCCCCCAAAAGATATCCGTTCTGCATTTTATTCCAGTTATAGGGCACGTCCCACGCATTGCTTCCGAAATAAACCGCGCTGAGATAAAGGGTTACCGCGTCATGTCCCGAGGAGTTTGAAGTATCGAGGAGTGTTTTCGTCGGGACAGCAGTAGCCGTTGTTGGCTGGTCTATCCAGATAGCGTTGGCGGAGCCAGAGGTTGTGAGTGCGGAGGGAGGGACGTCGGCAGTAGCGGAGGGATTTCCCACCCAAGCGGCACCAGAGCCAGACAAGCCGCTGTATTGGTAGATGTCTGACGCGGCCTTTGCCTCGGGTGCGTCGGGCAGCGGCGCGACGGTGGCAAGTGCCGTCGCCGCCGCGAAAAGTGCGGTTTTTCCCAGACGCAACTTCCGCCGAAACGAGAGCACATTGTTCCTCGTGCCAGCAGCGGCGGGGGCGGTGCAGTGTAGCACAGACAATCCTGTCTGTGTCGCTGTTGCCGTTGCTGTTGCCGTCGCCTCCGGCGACGCCTCGCCCACAGACAAGAGTGTCTGTGCTACACTGCGGCTCGCGGGGGCGGTGCCGGTCGCGGTGGTCGCGGTGTCGGTGCCGGTGTCGGCGGTGGGGTCGCCAGTGGCGGCGGTGGCAAGTGCAGCACCAGCAGGGGCGACACCAGTGAAGGGAGTATCAGAGAAGCGTTCAGGTTTCATAGGTAAAAAGTTAGTGTGTTGAAAAAAGGTGCAAGTGAGAGGAAAAGGGAAAGAAAGGTGAGTGGGAATGTCTGTGAGTGGGAAAAGTGGTTTAGAAAGTGGTTTAGAGGGCGGCGATTTCGGCGTGGGTAAGCCCTGTGATTTCGGCAATGTCCGCTGCCGACAAGCCCTTGCTCTTCATTTGCCGAGCCATGTCGAGTTTTTCTTGTTCCGCTTTGGCGGCGGCAGCAGCGAGTTCGGCGGCAGCGGCAGCTTCCACCTCGGCGAGTTTGGCGGTGAGTTCGGCCCTGACCTCGGCTTTGGCCTCCAAAATGCCTTGGGCGCGGACGCCTTCGCTGAGGAAAACGCTGTCGCGGGCGTGCAGATAATCCCAGCGTTCGTCGGGGGTCATGGCGGCAACTTCCGCCGTGTGGAAGGCCTGCTCAAAAACTGGCTCGCGCAAGATGCCAGGGATGTCCCCAAAGGACTTTAGGTGCTTCAAAAAGTAAAGCCACTTGTCGGTGTGCGTCACCAACTCTGACTCCGTTTTCGTGAAACGGGGCATCTGAACAAGCGTGTATTGCATGAGGTTCGAGACAGGTTCGCCATTTTGGTCGTAAAGACCGATATTGCGGATGAGAACCTCTTCTTTGAACCAGCGCGGGTTGCCCTGAGGGTCAATGCCGTCGCACAAAAAGTTCAAAATGCCCACGAAATAAACCGGCGCAAGTTTGTAGATGTCCGCTTCGATTTCCGCCTCCGTGCGCTTGTCTTCCGCTCCTTCGAGGGACGCATCAAGACGCGGGTCTTGCGAGCGAATGGCCTCGCAGACGTAAAAAACGATACGATTGAGAAAGTATTTTTGGCGCACGCGCTGCATCTCGACGATGAAGGTTTCGCCAGCAGGCGTGACGCACGCAAGGTCTATCACGATGTCTCTTTCGTAGTTGGAAGCACCTTTGCGCTCGCTGTTGCGAAAAAACAGGGACGCGATTTGGCGTTCGGGCGGCAGAATGGAATTGAGAAAATCGCGCAGCAGCTCCTTGGACGCTTCTTGCCCGAAGAGCCGTTTGAAACCCGCATCAAAGGTCGGGTCTATGTAGCGCCGCTCGCAATTCCCTTGCAGCATCACCGACGCAGCCGAAGGCGCAGGGACAGCACGAGCAGCAGGTGCAGGTGCAGCAGCGGTGGTGTCGGTGTCGGTGGTTTTCATGATAAAAAGGTGACGGTGAGTTTGTAGGAAAGTAGTAAAAGCTGGAATGTGTAAGTGAGTGGAAAGGTGGTTTAGAGGGCGGCGAGTTCGGCGGGGGTAAGCCCTGTGTATTTGGTGATAGCTTCAGCGGGCAAACCGTCGCGTTTCATTTGCCGCGCCATGTCGAGTTTCTCCTGTTCCGCTTTGGCGGTGAGTTCGGCTCTGACCTCGGCCTTGGCCTCCAAAATGCCTTGGGCGCGGACGCCTTCACTGAGGAAAACGCTGTCGCGGGCATGCAGATAATCCCAGCGTTCGTCGCGTGTCATGGCGGCGACCTCCGCTGTGTGGAAGGCCTGCTCAAAAACTGGCTCACGCAAGATGCCAGGGATGTCCCCAAAGGACTTTAGGTGCTTCAAAAAGTAGAGCCACTTATCGGTGTGCGTCACCAACTCTGACTCCGTTTTCGTGAAACGGGGCATCTGAACAAGCGTGTATTGCATGAGGTTCGAGACAGGTTCGCCATTTTGGTCGTAAAGACCGATATTGCGAATGAGAACCTCTTCTTTGAACCAGCGCGGGTTGCCTTGGGGGTCAATGCCGTCGCACAAAAAGTTCAAAATGCCCACGAAATAAACCGGCGCA
>JAITPT010000256.1 GCA_031289285.1 Puniceicoccales bacterium | reverse complement strand
CGAAAAATGGCTGCCATTTTATTCCTTTGGATGCGCCAGCCGGGTTCCGAAAGTGTTGAGAATGGGGTGTTGTGTGTGTGGTGATGGTGGGCGTGTTTGGCGACTTGCCGACAGCGTGTGGTGCTCAGTAAGCGAAAATGCGAAGGCATGTCAATAGCGAAAAATGGCTGCCATTTTATTCCTTTGAATGCGCCAGCCGGGTTCCGAAAGTGTTGCGAATGGTGTGTTGTGTGTGGTGATGGTGGACATGTTTTGCGACTCGCCGACAGCGTGTGGTGCTCAGCAAGCGAAAATGCCAAGGCATGTCAACAGCGAAAAATGGCTGCCATTTTATTCCTTTGGATGGGCCAGCCGGGTTCCGAAAGTGTTGCGAATGGGGTGTTGTGTGTGTGGTGATGGTGGGCGTGTTTGGCGACCAGCTGACAGCAGTGTGGTGCCCGACAAGCGAAAATGCCAAGGCATGTCAATAGCGAAAAATGGCTGCCATTTTATTCGTGGTTTTATTCGCGCCCTGTGATTTCTTACATCTTTGCTAAACAATATATGTTTAGGAAAATGGGCTGCTCATGCGGCGATTTCCGGTTAGAATTAGCGAAAATAAGCCGAAAATGGTGCAAAATGCAAAAACTGCGCACATGGGGAGGGCAGAAGCGCTGTCGCCGAAATGACTCGCTACTGCACCTGTTAGCCCACCCATTCCAAATTGGACGGTGCCGAGCAAAGCTGCCGCAGTGCCCGCCGCGTGGCCGCAGGGAGCCAGTGCCAAGGCCTGCGCGTTTGGGCCGACAAAGCCACCGGAGGCGAGCGAGAGAAACAAAAGCGCAAGCATTCCCCAAAAACCACCCGCGCCAGTCGCCGCGCAGGCCACAAGCGTGAGTCCCGCGAGCGCGGCGCAAACCGATGCCACCAGCAAAATCTTCCCCGGCGAGAAATGGTGCAGCAGGCGCCAGTTCAGAGCCGATGCGCCAAGTAGCCCAAGTGCGTTGCCAGCAAAAATCAGCGAAAAGTCCAGCGGCGTTACGCCATAAATGTTGATGAAGACATGTGCCGAGCAGGTGATGTAGGCAAACATGGCGCCCGCGCTAAACCCCATGACGAGCGTGTAACCAGTGAATTGCCGTCGCCCCAGCAGACTTCGGTAGCCCGCGAGCGCCTCGCCGAGACCGAGTTTGCGCCGTTTTTGCGGCGGCAACGATTCCGGCAATCCCCAAAACACCGCCGCCAGTGCCGCCAGCCCTATCGCCGCCAGCACCGCAAAAATCGCACGCCAGCCCGCGAACATTCCCAACGCGGCACCCCATGTTTCGAGTCGTAAAAGTTGCTCGCCAGCTATCGGCGCGAGCATAGGCGCGGCCCCCATGATGATCATCAGCACGGAAAACGCCGCCGCCGAATCGTGCGGAAACTTATCGCGCACCACTGCCCGCGAGAGCGTCATCCCCGCCGAGCCGCCAATCCCCATGACAAAACGCCACGCAACGAGCGTCTCGACCGTCGTCGCAAAGGCGCACACCACCGCCGACACCGCGAAGAGCACCATGCCGAAGAGCAGCGGTCTGCGCCGCCCGAGCGCATCGGACACCGGCCCGTAGATGAGTTGTCCGGCGGACACACCGACGAAAAAAACGGAGAGGCTTAGCTGGACGCTGCCGGCAGTTGCGCCGAGGTCGCTGGTGATGCGCGGCAAGGCGGGCAGATACATGTCCGTCGCAAACGGCCCGAATGCGGCGAGCAGGGCGAGTATGCAAAGGAGTCGGGCGCGGGCGGCACCGGCAATCGTTTCTGGAATGTCCGTCGAATCGGAGTTGGCTGACATGAGGCGCATTGTCGCGAAAATCGCGGCGACTTGTAAGCTGTTTTTTTGAACTCGAATGCAGCTTGGGGGCGGCGCAGATTTTGTCAGGGAACTCGGACAGCCCCCCCGCCCGCCGCCCGCTCCGCCCCCGCCGCCTTCCGCTCCACTCGCCCTCATTCCCCGCCCCCGCCATCCCCGCTCCAAAAAAACCGCTTGTCCGCCCCTTCCGAAATCTTACTCTCTCTCGCTTTGTATGGGCGTTCGCCCGCATCATGCGTCCGCTCACGTTACATCAATCCGCAATCACACTATCATGGCACGTTTCTTCATTGACCGACCCGTTTTCGCTTGGGTCATCGCAATCTTCCTAATGGTCGCGGGGGCGCTCAGCATTACGCAGCTCCCTGTCGCGCAGTATCCGACTATCGCCTCGCCGGCGGTTAACGTCCGCGTCGTCTATCCCGGCGCGACCGCCGAGACCTTGCACCTCACGGTCACCGACCTCATCGGCCAAGAGCTCAACGGCATCGAAGGCCTGCGCTACTACGAGGTCTCCAACGAGGCCAACGGGCGCGCCACTATCACCGCCACGTTCATGCCCGGCACCAACCAAGACCTCGCCGCCGTTGACGTGCAAAACCGCATCAAGCGCGTCGAGTCACGCATTCCCGAAATCGTCAAATCGCTCGGCATTCAAATCGAGAAGTCCATGTCGGGCTTCCTCTGTATGGTGGCGCTCTATTCGCCCGACGGCAGTCTCACCAACGACGACCTCGGCGACTATGCAGCGCGTAACATCCTCAACGAAATCAAGCGCGTCCCCGGCGTCGGCTCTGCCCAGCTGCTCGCCTCCGAGAAGTCTATGCGCATCTGGGTTGACCCCCAAAAACTCGTCGGCCTGAACCTCTCCTTTGCCCAAGTCAACGGTGCCATCGTCGAGCAGAACAACCAAATCCCCGCCGGTATCCTCGGCCTGCGCCCCTCGCCCCGCATCACGCAAAACACCATCACGCTCGTCACCAACGGCCAACTCTCCAACGTCGAACAATTTGAAAACATCCTCCTACGCGCCAACGCCGATGGCTCCTCGGTGCGCCTGCGCGACGTCGCCCGCGTCGAGCTGGGTGCCGCCGAATACGGCTTCGAGGGACACTACAACGGCAAGATGGCGGCCAACATCATCGTCCAGCTCACGCCCACCGCCAACGCCCTCGCCACCGCCAACGGCGTCAAGGCCTGCATGGAGCGCCTCCGCCAGTATTTCCCAAAAAGCGCACTCGGCAAAATCGGCGAAGACGGCAAACCCATCGAACTCGCCTTCGACTACGCCGTCCCCTACGACACCTCGACCTTCATCACCGTCTCCATCATGGCGGTCGTGCGCACACTCATCGAGGCCATCGCCCTCGTGTTCGTCGTGATGTTCCTCTTCCTCCAAAACATTCGCTACACCTTTATCCCCATCATCGTCATCCCCGTCGCCCTGCTGGGCACCTTCGCCGTCCTGCTCTCCATCGGGCTTTCGATTAACGTCCTCACGATGTTTGGCATGGTGCTCGTCATCGGCATCCTCGTGGACGACGCCATCGTGGTCGTCGAAAACGTCGAACGAATTATGCGCGAGGAGCACCTCTCCCCGCGCGACGCCACGCGCAAGGCGATGAAGCAAATCACCAGCGCCATCATCGGTATGACGCTCGTGCTCGCCTCCGTGTTTATCCCGATGGCGTTCTTCCCCGGCGCAGTTGGCATCATCTACCGCCAATTTTCGCTGACGATGGTGGCGGCGATTTTGTTCTCCGCGCTCCTCGCCCTCACGCTCACGCCCGCCCTCTGCGCCAACCTCATCAAGCCCCACGACGGCGCACCCTTGAAACGCCGTGGCCTCGCCGCCGCCCTCTTCCTCATCCCCGACATCTTCCACCGCTACGTCCTCGGCATATTTTTCAACGGCACCGTGCGCCCGCTGCCCGCCGTCGTTAGCGGCATCCTCGCCGCCCTCGGCGTCGCGTTCGGCGTCGGCGTCTATTTCTCCAGCGCACTCCACATCCACGGCGAACTGCTCATGGCGCTGCGCGGCCTCCTCATCTTCGCCGCCGTTTACTGCCTCCTCGTCGCTGGTGGCGGCTTCAACCCGCTCTTTGAAAAGTTCAGCGGTGCCTACGAAAAACTCACCCGCCAAATCGTCCGCTTCGCCTTTGTCGTGATGCTTGGCTACGCCGCAATCGTCGGCGGCTTCGGCCAACTCTACACCCAACTCCCCGCCTCCTTCATTCCCCAAGAAGACCAAGGCACACTCCTCAACATCGTCCAACTCCCCGCCTCCGCCTCTGCCCACCGCACCGCAGAAGTCTTCCGCATCATCGAAGAACACTACCTAAAAGACCCCGCCGTTAACAGCATCGGCGGCGTCATCGGCTTCAGCATGGCGGGCGCAGGCGAGAACGCCGGAATGATGTTTGTCAACCTCAAACACTGGAGCCAACGCGGCCCCGAAGACACCGCCGCAAAAGTTCGCGAACGCGCCCTTGCGAAAATCATGACCATTCGCGACGCCTACATCATCATGCCCATCCTCCCGCCCGCCATCGCCGAGCTGGGCATGTCCGCCGGCGTCACCTTCAACCTCTTAGACCGCGGAGCCAACGGCCACGCCCGCCTCCTCCAAGCCCGCAACACCTTCCTCGGCCTCATCTTTGCAGACGCCGCCAAAGACATCGCCTATGCCACCAACGCCGCCGCCATCCAACGCGGCGAAAAGCCCCCCGTGCCCACCGGCCCGCAAACCGCCGCCGACCTCACCAACCTCAAGTTTCGCGCCGTCTTCTCCCGCCAAGGCACACGCCCCGACGGCCTCGAAGACTCCCCCCAACTCCAAATAGACATAGACCGCGACGCCGCTGGCGCGATGGGCATCTCGTTTGGCGAAATCACCTCCACGCTCAACACCGCCATCGGCTCTGCCTACGTCAACGACTTCCCCAACCGAGGCCGTATGCAGCGCGTCACCGTGCAAGCCGAAAGTCTCCGCCGCATCAGCATTGACGACCTAATGAACCTCCACCTACGCAACGCTGCTGGCGACATGGTTCCCTTCTCCACCGTTGGCAAAGCCACGTGGATTAACGGCGCGACGCAGGTTCTCAGTTACAACGGCTACCCCACCATGCGCCTCGAAGCCGTGCCCGCTCCCGGACGCTCCACTGGCGAGGCGATGGACAAAATCCGCGAGTTTGAAAAGACCCTCGCCACAATGGGTTTTCAGGGCTTTGCGACTGAGTGGACCAAGCAGACCCTCGAAGAATCCGAAGTCACCAAGCCCGTTGTAAAAGGCGTCCCCGCCCTCTCCGGCCTCACGATGAACATCGCCCTTGTGGGCATTTCGCTCCTGTTTGTGTTCCTGCTAATGGCGGCCCTCTACGAAAGCTGGAGCATCCCGTTTGCGGTCATGCTCGTCGTGCCAGTGGGTGCGTTTGGCGCGGTTGTGGCGGTGACACTGCGCGGTATGCCCAACGACATCTACTTTTTGATTGGCATGGTTGCTATCATTGGATTGTCGGCGAAAAACGCCATTCTCATCATCGAGTTTGCCAAGGAGCAGCAGCTCTTAGGCAAAGATTTATTAGCGGCGACCATTGAAGGCGCGAAACTCCGTTTTCGCCCGATTTTGATGACCTCCTTTGCCTTCATTTTGGGTGTCTGGCCGCTCTTCACTGCCAGTGG
>JAITPT010000126.1 GCA_031289285.1 Puniceicoccales bacterium | reverse complement strand
AACGCAACGAAAGATAAAACGGACTGGAAAAACCGGTCTGCTCCGCGATCTCCGACAAATTCAATGACGTGTGCTCCAACAACTCCCTCACACGACGCAAACGCCGCCCCTCCAAAAACTCCAACGCCGGCACCCCCACCTGTTCCCTGAAAAGCTCCGCAAACCGCGAACGCGAAAGCCCGCACTGCCGCGCCAACCCCTCAAGCGTGAACCGCTCCCCCGGCGTCCGGCACAACACCTCCACCGCCTTGCGAACGCGCTCATCCAACCGACTCTCCGCGTGGCGCGGATTGACCGCATCGCACAACAACAACGCCCGTTCGAGCGCATTCACCGCCAGTTCCTCGCTCCGCCGTCCCGCGGCATGTGCCTCCGAATCCATCAACAACAACTCCCGCCGCACCCGCCCGCAAACGCACCGCGCCCGCCGCTAGCCCAAACACCGACCACAACGGCCTACGCGAAGCCCCGCAAAAAATAGACGTTGCCACGCTTGCCCGTTGGAGTGCGCCTTATCGCGGTTGGCATTACCAGCCAGAACCCGTTATCCCCGCAAAATACAAAATCCCCGGCCACGACGATTTTCACAGTTACGATGTCCCCTGTGTTTTTCAAACCGAGGACAAACCGGACATCTGGTATATGAGTTTCATTGGTTACAACGGCAGGGGCTACAACTCGTTTGTCGCCGAAAGCAAAGACCTTTTGCACTGGGAAAAACCACGTCTCGCGATGGGTTTTGGCCCCAAAGGCGAGTTCGACCACGGCGGCTGTGTCATCGGCGCGTTTCTCTATAAAGACTACGACATCGCCGCGCCGCGTGTTCTTAAAAAGAAAGACGGAAAATACTGGACACTTTACGGCTGTTACCCGCTACAAGGCGGTTACGAGTTGCGTCCGGGCTATGAGGGTGTCGCCGTTAGCGACGATGGCTTGACTTGGAAACGCGCCTCCAACGAGCCAATTCTTTCTATTTATCAAAGCGACGCCAAGCGCTGGGAGAAATCCTGTATTTATCAACCGTGGTTAGTGGAACATGGCGGCACGTATTACAATTTCTACAACGCTGCCGAGGGTGGCACTGAGCGTATGGGAATGGCGTTATCTACGGATTTAGTTCACTGGGTTCGTCACCCGTTCAACCCAGTTATTGATGTCAGAAGAGGCGGCTATGATTCGCAATTTTCTTCTGACGGAAAAGTGTTCCGCGACGGCGATCACTGGGTAATGTTTTACTTTGGTGTTGGCAGAGGTGGTGCGAGTATATTGGTCGCGTTTTCGCGCGATTTAGTGCATTGGACTGCCGACCCCGAACCTCTCTACAAGTTTGGCGGACACCCCACGGGTCTGGACAAACAATATGCCCACAAAATCTCTCTTGTCCGCAATCCTGCAAACGACACTTTTTACATGTTCTACTGTGCCACCGGCAACAAAGGTCGCACCATTGCCCTGCTCACCAGTAAAAAAACATGATCCGGCAGCTGCGAAAAAATCTACAAAAAAACGGTTCCTCGCTGTTTTGAGTGGGAACAAAAATCAATGTTCCCCCCTCCCTAATTCCGCCTTTTTGGGCTGGAACATCTTGCAGTGTAGTTGTCTGCGAGTCAGAGAACAGGTCGGAACCCAACAAAACACCCAATAAAGTGTCAGGCGCTTTTTCACTTGCATCCACTTTTTCATCTGCACACTGGAAATTTTCCGCACCCCTCCGTTCGTGCATGTCTCAAAAAACCAGCGACCACAGATCCGTGCTCGCCTCTTGCCGCAATGAAGTGCCAAGATGCAATAAAGTGTCAGACGCTTTTTCACTTGCATCCACTTTTTCATCTGCACACTGGAAATTTCCCGCACCCCTCCGTTCGTGCATGTCTCAAAAATCCAGCGACCACGCATCGGTGCTCGCCCCTTGCCGCAATGAAGTGCCAAGATGCAATAAAGTGCCAGACGCTTTTTCACTTGCATCCACTTTTTCATCTGCACACTGGAAATTTTCAGCACACATCCGTTCGTGTGTGTCTCAAATCCAGCGACCACAGATCCGTGCTCGCCTCTTGCCGCAATGAAGTGCCAAGATGCAATAAAGTGTCAGACGCTTTTTTGCTTGCATCCACTTTTTCATCTGCACACTGGAAATTTTCCGCACACCTCGTTCGTGCATGTCTCAAAAAACCAGCGACCACAGATCCGTGCTCGCCCCTTGCCGCAATGAAGTGCCAAGATGCAATAAAGTGTCAGGCGCTTTTTCACTTGCTTTTCCGCTTGCGTGTTTTTTACTTGTTCGGCGCTGATGCGCCGCAAGGTGCAGATTCCCAAATCTTACATGCGTATCTACCACAACACGTTTTCGCGAACCGCGCTGTCCCAAAGTAAAATCTGGGTTGAACACGGAACTCTGAACTCGAGAATCAGAACTTTGAACTCTGAAATCGCGATTTTCCGTGCAGACCTATTTTGATAGCGAACATGATGTTGCGTCCCTTTTGAAAAATGCTACACCGCTCACTCCTTTTGCTCGCAAATGAAACACCTCCGCTTTTACCACACTCCGCGCTCAATCTCCGTTTGTTTTGCCGTCGCCGCTTTTGCCGCCGCTGCCTTTCTTTTCGCTGCTGCCAGCAGACTCGGCCTCGGTCAGACCGCCGCTGCCGCTGCCCCCTCGCACGAAAAACCTGCCGCCAACGCCGCCAGTGCTCGTGCCGCCGCCCCGCGTTGGCGCGTCGCGGTCGCCGCGCTGCCCGCCGATGCTTCCCCCGATGACTATTTTGTCCGCGATGTCCGCAGTTCGCGCATCCTTGAGAGCCAGCCCTACGACAGCGACGGCGACGGCAAGCCCGACCAACTTCTCTTTCTCTCCACCGCCACCCCCGCCACCCCCACCACCCCCACCGCTACCACCGCCACCGCCCACACCGTCCCCTCCGAATACGCCGTCGTCCGCAAACCCGCAGACTTCCGTGCCCCTGCGCCCGTCAAACGTGTCCATGCTCGTTTTGCGCCGGAGCGCATGGATGACTTTTTGTGGGAAAATGACCGCATTGCCCATCGCGTCTATGGCCCGGCGCTTGTTACTGGCGAAGGCACATTGAGCAGCGGCATTGACGTGTTTGTGAAGTCCACCAACGCCCTTGTCATGGACAAGTTTTACAAACGTGGCGACTACCACCGCGACCACGGCGAAGGCCTCGATTGCTACGATGTCGGCCAGAGCCGCGGCCTTGGCGGCACGGCGATTTTTCACGGCGGCAAATGGTATCCCTCTGGCAACTTCGTCACGTGGCGCGTCCTTGCTGCTGGCCCGTTGCGCGTCGAGTTTGAGCTAACTTACGCCGCGTGGGATGTCGGCGGGCGCAAAGTTTCCGAGGTGAAACGGTTCACCGTGGATGCCGGTTCCGACTTCACAAAAGTTGTCAGCCGTTTCACTACGACGGGCGACGCGCCGTTGCTCGTGGGTGCTGCCGTGTTGCGCACCGATTGGAAAGGTCGCCGCAAACACGCGACCCGCGCCTACGCCTTGGCGGACAAAGCCGACTCGCCCGCCGCCCCTGCTGCCAGTGGCGACGGCTGGCTTGCGGACTGGCAGCCGAACCGGGGGCAAAACGGCGCGACCGCCGTCGGGCTGGTTGTCCCCGGCGCGTTGGCTGCGAAGGCCGTCGAGGGACACTGGATTTTGAGTCGCTCGGTGCGTTCCGGCGAGCCGTTCACGTATTACATCGGCGCGGGTTGGAGCAAGGGCTGGTATCCGCAAAAGGCGGGCTGGATTGCCGCCGTGAAGGCGTTCGCGCAGGAGACACGCTGAGCGACGACTTGCGCCCATCTACGGCGCGGAACTGGCGCAAAACCGAGGCGGAACAGACGCCTGAAACATCTGTCTTTGCTCGCCCACTCTTACCGAGTTTTTCACTCAACACACCCGTCACAACGCACACATGAAAAAACAACTCTCACTCCGAAGCGCGGCACTACTTGCCTGCGCACTTGCTTTCGCCAGCCCATTGCATGCCCAATGGAAGCCCGCCGGCGACAAGATAAAAACCAAATGGGCGGCGGAAGTCAGCCCAGACAAAGTGCTGCCTGAATACCCGCGCCCGCGCCTCGTTCGCGACCAATGGCAAAACCTCAACGGCCTCTGGGATTACGCAATCGCCACGAAAGGCGCGGAATTGCCCGCCACGTTTGAGGGAAAAATCCTTGTCCCCTTCTGCATCGAGTCCTCGCTCTCCGGCGTCCAGAAAACCATCAAGGGCACCCACGAGCTTTGGTATAAACGCGAGTTCACCGTCCCTGCCGCGTGGGCGGGCAAAAACATCGCCATCAACTTCGGTGCCGTGGACTGGAAGGCAGACGTCTTTGTCAACGACAAACTTGTCGGCTCGCACTCTGGCGGCTACACGCCCTTCTCCTTCGACATCACGCCGCACCTCGCCAAACGTGGTGCCAACAAACTCGTCGTCCGCGTCTGGGACCCGACCGACACCTACGACTACGCGCGCGGCAAACAAATCTCCAATCCCCACGGTATCTGGTACACCGCCGTCACCGGCATCTGGCAAACCGTCTGGCTCGAACCCGTCGCGCCCAACCACATCACCGACATCAAAGCCATTCCCGACATTGACAGTGGTGTGCTCGCCGTGACCGTCTCCACCTCGCAAAAGAACGCTGGCGCAGTCGCCACCGCCAAGCTGTTGGACAAAAGCGGGCGCGTCGTCGCCAGTGCCAAAGGTGCCGCTGGCACCGAGCTTGCGCTAAAAGTCGCCAACCCTCTGCTCTGGGACACCCAAACTCCCAACCTCTACGACCTGACCGTCGCGCTCTCCGACACCTCCGGTGCGCCCCTCGACAGCGTCCGCTCCTACGCCGCCTTCCGCAAAATCTCTAAGGTGCTCGGTGCCGACGGCGTCAATCGCTTACAACTAAATAACAAAACGCTCTTCCAATTTGGCCCGCTCGACCAAGGCTGGTGGCCCGACGGCCTCTACACCGCGCCCACCGACGAAGCACTCCTGTTCGACATCAAGAAAACCAAGGAATTTGGTTTCAACCTGATTCGCAAGCACGTCAAAGTAGAACCTGCCCGCTGGTATTACCATTGCGACCGCGAGGGAATACTCGTCTGGCAAGACATGCCCAGCACCGGAGGTAACGGACGTTGGGACAAAGGCCGCGGACGCTGGAACGCTGGGCGCGACCACGGGCGCATCCCCTCTTCTGTTGAACATTTTTACAAAGAATGGGGCGAAATAATTGACCTCTGCATCTCGCATCCCAGCGTCGTCGCTTGGGTGCCCTTTAACGAAGGCTGGGGACAGTGGGCCACGCAAGATGTCGCCAAATGGACTGCGAAACGCGACCCCTCGCGCCTCGTCAATTCGGCGAGCGGCGGCAATTATCGCAAATGCGGCGACATCCTCGACATCCACCATTACCCGAATCCGACCTTTAACGGCGAACCCGCATTTCTCGCGGACGCGAAGAAAAACTACGTCGTCGTGCTTGGCGAATACGGCGGCATCGGCAGACCCGTGCCAGGCCACCTCTGGTGGGACAAACGCAACTGGGGCTACGTCCAGTTTGGCACCGAAAAGGCTGTCACCGACGAATACGTGAAATACATCGGGCAATTAAAACCCTTGGTGAAACAAGTCTATGCGGGTGCCATCTACACGCAAACGACAGACGTCGAAGGCGAAGTGAACGGCCTGATAACCTACGACCGCAAAGTCATCAAACTGGACATCGCGAAGGTCAGAAAAGCCAATCAAGAAGTCATCAACGGGAAGTAATACGGATGCCGCTTTTGGGCAGCGCGGATTGTGCAACGAGGGGTTACACAACGGCGTTGCACAACAGAGAGTGCCGTTCATAGGACGTATAGGTCGTATAGGACCTATACGTCTTATAGTAACTATAGGTCTTATAGGTCATATAGGTCATATAATCACAACCCATTCGGGGTTATGCGGGCACTGGTCCTGCCATCCTCGTCCTGCGCCACCGCCGCCTCCTCCGACGACCCGCCACACTCCTTCTCGCGCCTCGCGTCCGCCGAGAAAGATTGTTTCCTGCGCAAAATCGCGTTTCTTCCCGCGCTTTTTCCACGCCTCTCACTCATGCTCGAACTTGACGGCATCTGCCTCCGCTATGGGCACCAATTACTTTTTGACGACATCTCCGCCGTCGTCGGCCCCCATGACCGCATCGGCCTCACCGGTCTCAACGGCTCCGGCAAATCCACTCTGCTCAAAATGCTCGCTGGCCTCACCGAGGCGGACTCCGGCACCATCGGCAAAGCGAAAAACATGACGCTCGGCTACCTCCCGCAAGACGGCCTCGAATGCTGCGGGCGCACGCTCTTCACCGAGGTCGAGCACGCGCTCGACGACATCATCGCCCTGCGTCGCAGCATCGCCGAAGTCTCCGCTCGCCTCGCCGATATGGACACCGAGAGCACCGAGTATCGCGACGCCATCCTCATGCTCGGCGATTGGGAACGCCAACTCGAGGACGCCGACGCCGCCAAGGTGAAGTCTCGCGTCGAGCGCGTCCTGCTCGGCCTCGGTTTCGAGATGGCAGACATGGGGCGCGACACCGGCGAGTTTTCCGGCGGTTGGCAAATGCGAGTCGCCCTCGCCAAACTGCTCCTGCGCGAGCCGTCGCTGCTGCTCATGGACGAGCCGACGAACCACCTCGACATCGAGAGCCAGCGTTGGCTGGAAAACTGGCTGCGGCGTTACCGCGGTGCCCTCATCGTCGTCTCCCACGACCGCGCTTTTCTCGACACCGTTTGCGAGCGCACCTTCGCCCTGCGCAACGGCGCACTCGAAGACTACGCGGGCAACTACACCTACTACGAAAAAACCTCCGCGCTGCTGCGCGAACAACGCCGCATCGCCGCCGAAAAACAACGCCGCGAAATCGAAAAGACGCAGGTGTTCATTGACCGTTTCCGCGCCACCGCGACCAAGGCCGCCCAAGTGCAGAGCCGCATCAAGGCACTGGAAAAAGTCGAAATCATCGAAGCCGAAGAGGAAGACGCGACTGCCATCGCGTTCCGTTTCCCCGCGCCGCCAGCCAGCGGCCAGACGGTGCTCAAGCTCGAAGGCATCGCCAAACACTACGGCACTCTGCGCGTGTTCGACGACGTGGACTTCCTGCTGGAGCGCGGCGAACGCATCGCGATTGTCGGCCCCAACGGCGCGGGGAAATCCACCTTCGTGCGCCTCCTCGCGGGCACCGAGCCGCCCACGGCGGGCACACGCAGCGAGGGCCTGCGCGTCGCCGTCGCGCATTTTGCGCAGCACCAAGCCGGCGAGCTTGACCCCGAACAAAGCGTCTTCGAGACCGTCAACGCCGTCGCTGCCGGCGAAGGCAAAACGCGGCTGCGCTCGCTGCTCGGCGCGTTCTTGTTTCGCGGGGACGACGTGTTTAAGCCCGTCTCGGTGCTCTCCGGCGGCGAGCGCAATCGCCTCGCGTTGGCGCGGCTTCTCCTGCGCCCATTCAACTGCCTCATCCTCGACGAGCCGACCAACCACCTCGACATGCGCTCAAAAGCCGTCCTCGCCGACGCCATCCGAAACTACGAGGGAACGTTTGTCATCGTCTCGCACGACCGCGATTTCCTCGACCCCTTAGTGACAAAAGTTCTGGAAATCCGCGCCGGTCGGCTGCGCGTTTTTCACGGCAACGTGAGCTACTACTTGGAGACCCTCGAAAAAGAACGCGAGCGCGGCGGCAACGGTGGCAACGCAAACACGGCGGCGTCTGCGACGGCTGCGGCGACGGCAAACAACGCGCCCGCCGCTGCCGCTCTGCCCGCCGACCCCAAAGAGCGCCGTCGCCGCGTGGCGGAGCGCAACCTGCGGCTTGCACCGCTGAAGAAACGCGCCAGCGACCTCGAAGCGCGTATCGCCAAACTCGAGGACGACATCGCCGCGTGGGAGACGCAAATGGCGTCGCCAGATTTTTTCAAAAAAGGCTCTTCCACAAAGTCGGCGATGGACAGCTACAACTCTGCGAAGGAAGAACTCGAACGCACCTACGCCGCATGGGGCGCACTCACCGACAAAATCTCCGCCGCCGAGGCCGAGGTGTAGCCGAGCGGTGCCACCCCACCCGTCGCAGTGCCACCCGCTCACCACGTCCACCGCATCCACGACGTCCACGCTGTTCACCAAGTCCACACAGTCCACTGCCGCGCAGCTACGTCGCGCAGGGCAGGGCAGGGTTGCGCAGAGCAGCGCGGAACTTCCTTGCACTGCTGGCTGTCCCTTCGCGCAAAATGAACGCCACCGCCACTGCCGCCACCGCGCCCACGCCCGCCGACGCCTCCGACACACGCTCCCGCTCCGTGCGGGCGATTCCGCTACCTGCGTTCATTCGCAACCCGCTTCTGCGTCTGCGCCGCCGCGCCCGCGCACTCGCCGCTGGCGAGGGAGTCGCCGCCCTCCTGCTCGCCGCCTGCGCTCTGCTCGCCGTGCAAATCGCGCTCGACTGGTTTTTTGAAGCCCCGCGCTGGGTGCGCGCCGCATGGCTCGCCGCCGACGCCGTTCTGCTCGCCGCGCTCTATCTGCGCGACACCCACGCCCGACTCTGGCGCAAGCCCGCCCTCTCCCGCGTCGCCCTGCTCGTCGAGCGCCGCTGGCCGGAGCTTGGGCAATGCCTCGTCACCTCGGTCGAGTTAGCAGAAGGCGGCGCGCACAGCTCGCGCGGCGCGTTTGCCCTCGTCGAAAAAGTTTTTTGGCACACCCGCAAAAAACTCCGCTCGCTCGATTTTCGCGAAGCCGCGCCGCCACTCGTGCTCCGCCGCCGCGCCGCCGCCGCGCTCGCCGCGCTCGCCCTCTTCGGCGCACTGCTCGCTGCCGCTGGCCCCGCGAGCGGCGTCCTGCTGCGGCGCGTCATCCTGCTCTCCACCGAACCGCTGCCGAGGCGCACCGCCGTCGAGGCGATTACCGGCAACCTCGTCGTCGCCGTCGGCGGTGACATCGAGCTATCGGCGCGAGCGAAAGGCGAAGTCCCGCGTGGCGGGCGGCTTCTCATTCACCGCGACGGAGCCGCTGCGCAAGAGGCGGCGCTCCTGCCAGTCGGCGATGTTTTCACGCGAAAAATTTCCGGCGTCCAAAGTGATTTCCGCTACACCTTTTTGCTCGGCGACGGCAGGGGTGCCGAGTTCCGCGTCACGGCGCGGCGTCCGCCTTCGCTCACGCTGCTGCGCTTCGAGGAGCACCGCCCTGCCTACACAAAACTCTCGCCGCGCCCCCGCGCCCCGTCCGACCTGACCTTGCTCGCGGGCGGGCGTCTCAAGATTTCGCTCACGGCGAACGAGCCGTTGAGCGCGGCTTTTCTGCTCCCCACTGGCGCGGACGTGAAGCCGGTGCCGCTGGCGGTTTCCGGCGAAAACGCGACCGGCGAGTTTCTCGTGCCCGCCAAAAATCTGACAGGTCTCGCGGTCAGGCTTGTTTCCAAAGACGGCTTCGCCACATCCGGCGAGACCGTCTATCCCGTCAATCTCACCCCCGACAATCCCCCCGAACTGCGTGTGCTGGACAACTTGGAGGCGACTCAAACTGTCGTCCTCAAAGCCAAACCCACCGTGGTTTTCACCGCTGACGACGACTACGGCCTCGCCGCGTTGCGTGTCGTTTGGCAACTCTTGCCGCCCGCCGGTGCGACGACTGGCGCGGGCAACGGCGCGACTGGCGCAACTGGCGCAAAGCCCGGCGCACGTGCCCCGAGGAGGTATTACGCCACTCTGACCCCGAAGGCTGTCGGCAATGCTGCTGCGCCGTATCGGCACATGTTTGATTTGCCTGCGCTCGACGCCGCGCTTTCGAGTGGCTGGACGGTTAGTTACTGGATTGAGGCCGAGGACAACAACACTGCCACGGGTCCGGGCATTACGAAGACTACGCCGCGCCAGTTGCGTGTTGTCACGCCTGCTGAAAAACAGGCGGAGATTTTGGAGCGTGTCCGCCGCAGTTCCACCGTCATCGAGTCCACCGCCGACGTCCAGCGCAAGCTCGGTGACGACGTCGCCGCCGGTGCCGAAAACAACGCCAGCGCAGGCAGCGAAAACAGCGGAACCCGCGAATAAGGAACTCGCGAAAAAACCTAAGAACGGCAGTTCAGCGGGAAGGGTTTGCGCAAGATTTTGGGGCGGATGCTGTTTGCGCTTTCCCGACGCGCACCTTGGGGTGCGTGGAGCGGAAAGCGCAAGCCGCAGACGGCCAAAAGATTGTGCAAAACCGCCCGCATTAACTGCCGTTTTTAGGTTAAAGGGGCGCGAGGCGAAACCACGGTTGCGCCCGAATGGGCACAGATAAAGCTGGCACGGCTCTTATGGAGTGTGTTGGCAGAGGGTGCGGAGTGCTCCTCTGCCGCTGCCGCTTTCGCCTCCACGGCAACCTCTTATGCTACACACAGCCGCCACCGCCGCAACGGCAGCCTGAATAAAGTGTCAGACGCTTTTTCGCTTGCATTGCTTGTCTTTTGAGAAAAGCAAAACTTGCCTTCGCGACCACAGCACGGCGTGTGTTGTAGCACGGGGGTCTCGCCTGTGACGCATGTGCGCCAGCACAGCTGCCACCGCCGCAGCTGCGGGAGCGGGCAGCCTGAATAAAGTGTCAGGCGCTTTTTCGCTTGCATTGCCTGTCTTTTGAGAAAAACAAAACTTGCCTCCGCGACCACAGCACACACAACACACGCGTCGGCCAGTCGCTCCGCCGCGACAATGAAAAAAAGCCCGACCTTTTTGATGCTGTGACTTTCGTGTAGTTTTTGGATTTTTTGGCTATTTTACCAAGAAATCATAATCGCCGGAACCGACCTCAAAGACGACTGCTCCGTTTTCTTCGCGTAAGAGGCGCAGACCTTTTGCAGTGACAGCGGGGATGCCGTTTTCGGTGACGGCGGCGGCTTTGCTGGCGGGAAGCCAGATTTCGGCAGTGGTGTTTGGCGGGATACCCGCCCGCAAGCGGAAGGTGCCGTTCGTTCCGTCTGTCGTTTCCCAGTGGACGGAGATGGGGCCACGCACGGAGTCGTAGATGCCTCGCGCCCACGAAAGACCGCGAATGGGACGCGGTTTGAGGATGATTTTTTTGAACCCCGCGCCCGCGGTATCTATCCCCAGAAGCCCTTGATAAAACCATTCTCCAACGCTGCCAAACATGGGGTGATTTTGCGAATAAGTGTTGTCGGAGTATTTCCACGTTTCCCAGAGTGTTGTCGCGCCGGATTGAAGCATGTGCCCCCAGCCCGGAAAATCTTTTTTCGCTACCATAGCGTAGGCGACATCATTGCGACCGCGCTGGTTAAGCGCGTCAAACACGAGCGGCACACCAAAAATACCGGCAGCGGCGTGTCCTTTGCGTTTTTCTATTTCGCGCAGCAACACGGCAAACGCAGCGTCTTGTTTATTGTTTGGAAGCAGGTCGTAGAATAAACCGAATGCCTGCGCGGCTTGTGTGTGATTGGCCACTTCGCCAGTGTTTGCGTTGACAAATCGTTTAACAAAAGCGTCTTTCACTTGACCAGCGAGTGCGGTGTATTTTTCGGCGTCGGCGTCGCGCTTTGTGATTGTCGCAAACTCGGCGAGCAAGCGGATATGGTGATAATAATGCGCCGTCGCGAAGAGGGCAGGGATGCGTCTTTCTAAACTCTCGTGGTCGTTTATACAGTTTTCTATAAATAAACCGCCTTTCGCCCGCGAACGCAGAAACTCCACCTGTTTTAACAAGGCGGGATAAGAACGCTCGATAGAGCGTGTGTCGCCGTAGTATTCGTAGAGTTGTTTTTGTAGAAAAGCAAAAGCGAGCTGCCAGCCGATAGGCCCAGAGCCGTCGCCTAAACCGGAATCGGCGATGGCGTTGTAGGGAGCGGTCTCCGTCATTCCGCCACGCGGACGTTGGTCAACGGCAAAGTCGAGGAGCACTTTTCGATAAAAGTTTCCCATGTCGTAGAACCAGCAAAACGTGCGAGCCGTGGCGACAATATCGCCGCCGTATCCATATTTTTCACGCGCCGGACAGTCCGATTGGACACTGAAAACGTTGGAGAGAAATGTCCAATCTAACAAAGTTTCGATGCGTTTAAGAAGCGGGTCGGAGGCATCGAAAGAACCCGTTGGTGCGAGGTTGGCATTCAGGCGAATTCCTTCAAGAGAAATAATCTCTGGCGCGTTTTGTATAGTGGCGGCGTTCGCGGCGTTTTTAGCGGGAACGGCACCTGTGACTTCTGCGTAGCGGAAACCGTGGAAGGTGAAACGCGGTTGCCAAACCTCGCCCGCCGTGTCACCGCGCAGCGTGTAACTGTCTTCTTGCCAAGCGGTTGGGGGCTGACGTCCGGCGGCGGCGGCTTGCGCGGCACTTTCGCGGGGAGCGTTGCGCCCGCCGCGTTTCTGTTGTCCCGCTACGGAGGTCATCACGTTAATAGAGCCGTCGCGATAGACATCTTCTCCGTAGCGGAAGGTGATTTTTGCGCCCGCTGGGCCGCGCACTTTTAGGCGGATAACTCCCGCGAAGTTTTGTCCAAAGTCGTAGATAAAAACCCCTTTTTGCGGTTCGGAAATTTTTGCGGGTTGTAGCGTTTTTGTAGCGCGAATAGGGGGCTGGACACGCGCTAACAAACGTCCCTTTGGCGCGGTGTCGGCGGAGGTGGCAGGACGCCATGCGGCATCGTCGAACGCGGGGACGTCCCAGCCGTGGATTTCGCGTCGAGCGTCGTGGTGTTCGCCGAGATAAACGTTGTTGCGGAGAATAGGGCCGGGCGCGGTTTTCCAAGTTTCATCGGAGACTACGACGTCTTGCGAACCGTCTGTATAGCGCACGTGGAGCTGTGCGAGGAGACAGGGGCGTCCGATAGTAAGCACATTGCGCAGCGCACGAAAAACTGGCATCGGAATAGGGTTGAACCAACCGTTGCCGAGAACGACGCCGAGCGCGTTTTTTCCTGACTGCAATTCGGCGGTGACATCGAAGGTGTCGTAGAAAACGTGTTTTCCGTAATTTGTCCACGCGGGCGCGAGCACGGTGTCGCCGATGCGCCGCCCGTTTATGCTCGCCTCGTAGTAGCCGAGACCGGTGATGTGGAGGCGGGCGGATTGGACTTTTTTATTGGCGGAAATGTCGAATGTTTTTCGGAAGAGCGGGGCAGGGGAGTCGCGGAAAAGGTCGCCTTGATTGGCGGGCGTCCGCGAGCCGTCGCCAATCCAACGCGCTTTCCAATCGGCGGCGGACAACATCGCTGTTTCAAAAAACGCAGGGCTGCTCCACGCCGAGAACGCGCCGCCACCGTCGCGCACACGCACTTTCCACGAATAGCGCGTGAAGGGGCGAAGCGGCGTGCCCGTATATGGGATTTGCAGCTGCGCGTCGGAGGCGACGGCTCCTGTTTGCCAAACGGGATTTCCCGACGGTTCGGAGACAACGATTTCGTAGCCGCTCTGGACTTGGGCGCGGGCGCGTTTGGCGGCGTGTGGCTTGTCCGCTTGCAGTTTCCACGCAAACAGCGGTGCGGTTTCGTCGAGACCCAGCGGGTTTTCCTGAGCCTCGCAAGAAAGCGCGTAGGGCTGGATGACGGCGGCGGCAGCGACCGGAGCAGCGGCAGCGTCTGCGTTGGCTTGCATTGGCAAGGCGGCGGCGGCGCAAAAGGCAGCGCAAAGCGCAAAAAAAGAGAAGGAGCGCAACGGGAGTGAGGAAAGTGGCGTGGAAGGAGAGAGAGATTTCATAAACCGTGAACACACAGTTGGATTTCGGAAAAGTTCCCCGCGATTATCCTAAAATGCCTTTTTATTCGGGCGAAGGTGACTCGGGCGAAGGAGATTTGGGGGGCTGCGGGGCAAACCGCAGATGACGCAGATATGGTGAGTGGTGAGGTATAGGTTTTGGGCAAGAGTCAAAATTATCTGTGTTCTCTGCGTCATCTGCGGTCGGTTCTTTGTGCGGATGTCAAATGAAAAAGGGTCTGGCACTTTATTCGGAGGAAGGAGGTCTGGGGGGGGGGGGGGGCTGCGGAGCAAACCGCAGATAACACAGATGACGCAGATATGATGAGTGGTGAGGTATTGGTTTTGGGCAACAATCTAAATTATCTGAGTTCGCGGTGCTATCTGCGGTCGGTTCTTTGTGAGGATGTCAAATGAAAAAGGGTCTGGCACTTTATTCGGGCGAAGGAGGTCTGGGG
>JAITPT010000247.1 GCA_031289285.1 Puniceicoccales bacterium | reverse complement strand
GCGGCTTGCGCTTTCCGCTCCACGCACCGCAAGGTGCGCGTCGGGAAAGCGCAAACCGCATCCGCCTCAAAATCTTGCGCAAACCCATCCCGCTGAACTGCCGTTCTTAGGATTATCCTAAAAACGAAGTCTGCGAAAAACCGCTAAAATCCTTTTGAAGGTCTTTGGAGAGAAAATTCAAAGAAAGCAGAAAATTGCTCGTAGCAATTTTCGGGGGTTCTTTGCTATTTTGAACGGGAGTCATGGTGCCGCTGCCCTGCACCGGACATGATTGTCGGGTTGATGAATAGTGACGGTGTGTGCTCCTGTATAATCCTAAAAACGGCAGTTGAGTCGGGTCGTCTTGCGGAAGCTGTTATGTCATCTGCACTTGTTGGCTTTGTTCGACGCACCAACAGATGCGCCTTCGCAAATCCATCAAGCGCATCTGCCTCAACATCTTCTCGCAATACTTCCCCTCCAACTGCCGTTTTTAGGATAATTCTGCTGCGTGCAAAGATGCGTGAGTGGAACCGAGTGGCTAATGTCCACAGGCTATTTTGAAGTCAAGTAGAAAAAATGGCTGCCTTTTTATTCAGGCGTGGCAAAAGGCCAAATGTCTGCTGCGCTGTAAGTGCTTGATTTTCTGCATATTCGCAAATCAGATCCGGCATTCCTCCAAAAAATTGCCTGAATAATTAACCGAATAATTAACCAGACTAAATAAAATACTCCCTCGCCTCCCTTTCAACCTGAATTCCGCTTTTTTTATTCGCGGCGGAGGGCCATTAGGAACTCGCGGTTGCCGTCGCCGCCAGAGATGGGCGACTCGACGACGCCGAGCAGGCACGCAGCGGCGAGATTTGCGACGGCAAAGGCCGTTACCTTGGCAACCGTCCGCGCCCGCACCGCCTCGTCGCGGATGACACCCGCACACTTGTCCACCTCTGACTTTTCCGCCTCAAATTGCGGCTTGACAAGGGCGATGAGATGCCCGTGCGCTGCCACGCGCTGCCACGCAGGCACGAGCACTTTTGTCAGCGAGATGAACGAGACATCCATCACCACGATGTCAAAAGTCTCGCGAGGGAGCGCGACATCGCCGAGGGCGCGGGCGTTGATTTTCTCGAAGTTGGCGACACGCGGGTCGGCGCGGAGTTTGGCGTGAAGTTGCCCGCGCCCGACATCTACACACACGGCGGCGACGGCTCCGTTTTGGAGCAGACAATCGGTGAACCCGCCAGTGGACGCCCCGATGTCGAGCGTGTGCGCCCCGACGGCAGAGATGCCAAAATGCTCCAAGGCACGGGCGAGTTTTTCGCCGCCTCGCCCAACAAACTGCGGCGCTTGCCCGACAAACAACTCGGTGCTCTCCGGCAACAGCGCGGCGGGTTTGGCGACAACGCTGTCCGGCCCCGTCCGCACTTTCCCCGCCATGACAAGTGCCTTGGCAAGCGAGCGCGACGCCGCTTTGCCTTGTAGCACGAGCAACTCGTCAGCCCGTATTTTTCTGGTCTTTTCCACAAGGGGACGTTTTGAACAACACCCGCAATATGCTCAAACGCCTTTTTGACATCCTATTTTCCGCCACCGTCCTCTTCTTCGCAGCCGTCCCGATTTTTGCCCTGTGGCTGCTGGCGCGTTGGCGGCTCGGCTCGCCGGTGTTTTTCCGTCAAGAGCGGGCGGGCAAAGGCGCACGCCCTTTCACAATCGTCAAGTTTCGCACCATGACCGATAGGCGCGACGACGCCGGAAACTTGCTCCCCGACGCAGAACGTCTCACGCGCTTTGGCAATTTTTTGCGTCGCACCAGTCTCGACGAGTTGCCGGAGTTTTGGAACGTGTTGCGCGGCGATATGAGCATTGTCGGCCCGCGCCCCTTGCCGGTGCGCTACACGGAGCGCTTGACACCGGAGCAGGCGCGGCGGTTTTCGACGCCGCAGGGTATCACGGGTTGGACGGCGGTGAACGGGCGCAACGCACTTTCGTGGGAGGAAAAGTTTCGTCTCGACACGTGGTATGCGGACAACCGGAGTTTTTGCTTGGACATGAAAATCCTCGCCCTAACGGTGCTGAAGGTTTTGCGCCGCGAAAACATTTCCGCCCGTGGCGAGGCCACTGCACCGGAGTTTAATGGGACACAAAAAAATAAAGAAAATGGGTCAGCGGAATAGGGGAAACGAGTTTGAAACCACGGATGAACACGAATGAACACGAATAGGAAAATTTGAGATTTGAAATCTGAAATCTGAGATTTGAGATTTGAGATTTGAAATTTGAGATCTGAAATCTGAAATCTGAAATCTGAAATTTGAAATCTGTTTTTTTGGGGGGGTGTTTTTTAATTCGTGTCCATTCGTGTTCATCCGTGGTTTCAAATTCGTTTCCCCTATTCCGCACTTCCCATCCCCAGCCCCATTCCCATCAGTTCCCCGGTGCGAAGATGCGCAGGACGAGGGGGCGGTCTAAGACGTTGCGCAGACGCCGAAACTTGCGCAAGGCGCGTTCCATTGCCGCCTCTGTCACGGGGTAGGTCGAGAGCGTGTGTGTGCCGTGGCGTGTGCCCGGATTCTCGTATTGGACGACCCGCGCCACCGAAATTTTTTCCTCCGCCAAAATGCGATACACCTCCGCCGAGACGCCGTGGGTATCTCGCAACAGGAAACGCAAATAAAACGAGGTGTGAATTTCCTCCTGCGACGCCATGCGAACCGTCGAGCCAAGCGCGGCATAGGAGTCGAGGTCTTCCCGCGTGAGGAACTTCAACGACGCGCCTTTGAGCGTGCGGATGGCGTCAACAATATCGCCGATGACCGCGCTCGCCGTGGCATCTTGCCCCGCGCCGCGCCCGACGAGCGTTGTCGTGCCCACGACATCGCCCGTGAGCGAGATGCCGTTATAGACGTCGTCCACGCGGGCGAGCACTTTGTCCAACGGAATGAGCGCGGGATAAACGCCGAGCGTCATCAGGCCTTTCGCAAAATTACGGCGGATGACGGCGAGGTGTTTGATGCGGTATCCGAAGTCGCGGGCGCGCTGGATGTCTTCGAGGGTGACGTTGCGGATGCCCTCCACGAGCGTGTTGCGCCGAGGTATCCATTTGCCGTGCGCGAGAAACGCGAGGATGACGGCCTTGTGGTAGGCGTCTATGCCGTCGAGGTCGAGCGACTCGTCGGCCTCCACGTAGCCGAGGCGGCGGGCGTCTTGGAGGACGGTTTCGTAGGAGAGGCCCTCCTTCTCCATGCGCGTCAAAAGGTAGTTACAGGTGCCGTTAATGATGCCGGCGATTTCCGAAAAACGGTTGGCGACGAGACCCTCGCGCAGCGACTTGATGATGGGAATGCCGCCGGCGACACTCGCCTCAAACAGGTATTGCCCACCGTACTCGCTGACGGCTTTGAAGATTTCCGCGCCGTGTTCGCAGATGAGTGCTTTGTTGGCGGAGATGACTACCTTGCCCATGCGCAACGCCCGCAGCGTGACCTCCCGCGCCAGCGTGGTGCCGCCCATCAGCTCGCACACGATGTTCACGCGTGGGTCGTCAACGATGTCGTTGGGGGCGGTGTGGATTTGGGTGCGCGGGATTTTGACGGCGCGAGTCTTGTTGGGGTCGCGAACGCAGACGCCGATAAGCTCGATTTTCACATTCATGCGCACCTCCATATTTTTCTTGGTGGCGGCGAGGTGTTTCCACACGCCCTGCCCTACGGTGCCAAATCCGATGATGCCGAGTCCGATTTTAAGCGGCGCGACGCCGCCTTTGTTGTTTTTTGTGCCGTTGTTGCCCATGTGTTGTTGCGAAATACAAACCGCGAAGAAAGGAGGGGGAAAGACGCGGAAAGGACGCCGCAGACTGCGCAAAAACACGCTCCGCGCAAGCCGGTAAAACGCCCGCTGCTGCGCCACGAGGGCGGCAGGGACGGCGGCGGCGGCGCGGACTTTATTTTTGCGGTGCTTGACAAAAATGCCGTCGCTGGCTTTTGTCGCGCCGTGCCGCGCAAGTTGCGTGGCACCTCTCACTCACACCTCAGCACTCTCAACTAACACCTACTCACACCCGACTATGTCTCAACAACAGTTACCCAACTACGTGGCGTCCGCCACTCCCAACCCGCTGGCCAACCGCGCTGGCTGGCTCGCAACAACCGCCGCTGGCAACGCAGGCGTCATGCTCTGGTTCGTCTATTGGCAAAACGTCCCCGGAGGTGGCGTTCTCTCGCACGGCATCTGCACGGCAATCGCCGCGCTGGTCGCCGCCGCCGCAATCTCCTTTGCGCTCTTTTTCTATGTGCCCGCTCGACTCGGCGCACAAACCGGCCTGCCGCTCTACATCGTCGGCACGTCCGTCTATGGCGTGAAAGGCGGCTTCTATTTGCCCGGACTGCTCATGGGCGTCCTGCAATACGGCTGGCTCGCTGTGAACGGCTACTTCTCAAGTTTGCTGCTCGTGACGACGTTTGCAGGGAAAGACGCCGCGAACGGCACCACGCATCTCACGGTTGGCGTCATCTGGACAATCATCACCGCGCTCGTCGGCCTCGGCGGCATGAAATACGTCGGCAAAGTCGCCTCGTATCTGCCGATTATCCCGATTGCCGTGCTCGTGATACTGCTCGTGAAAACGATTGGCGGCGTCGGCTCGTTTGAAGCGAGCAAGGCACCCCAAGTCGCCGAAATCTTTGGCAAAGGCAGCGGCACGTTGAGCGTCTTCCACGTTATGATTACCTTCGCGGTCGGCTTCTTCGCGACGCTGGGTGCTGCGGGTTGCGACTTCGGCTCCGGCAACAAAAACGAACGCAAGTCTGCCCTTGGTGGCGGCGGCGTGGGCGTCTTCGGCTCAATGGTCGTCACGGGTATCATCGCATTGCTCGCCATCGCTGGTACACTGGCGTCGAAAGACCCCTTGATCGCTAAGGCTGCTGCAGGTGCCAATCCCGCCGACGCAGATTTCTTGAAAGCACTGCTCGGTGGAACCTTCGCGCAAGTCATTGCCGTCGCGCTCGTCATCTCGGCGTTCCCCGCCGCATGTGTCTCGTCGCTCATTGGCGCGAACAGCTTCAAATCAGTGTTCCCGAAGATTAACCCGCTCCTCACCTGCGCCGTCGGCACCGCTGCCGCTATCGTGCTCGTGGTGACGCAAGTCGCCAAAGACGCGGGCATCGTGTTCAACGTCATCGGTGCGTCGTTCGGTCCTGTCTGCGGTGCATTCTTGGCGGAATACATCCTGAGCGGACGCAAATGGGCTGGCCCACGTGAGGGCTGGAACTTGGCTGGCTGGATTTCGTGGGCAGTCGGCTTCATTGTCGGCGGCATCACGCCTGCCGTTGCGCTCATAAACTTCATCAACGCCGGAGCCATTGCGAAGGGCACCACCAAAGCCCTCGACATCGGCTTCACCGTCCCCGTCCCGCCGGTAAGTGCGTTCATCGTCGGCTTTGCGCTCTACTTCCTGCTCGCAGGTCTGCGCTCCAAGCCCGTCGAACTCCCCAGCCGCATAGACACCGCCGCTTAATCAGCCGCGCAAACTGTCATTCCAAAGAAACGCCTCCCGTGCAAACGGGGGGCGTTTTTTTGCGGGTAGAACGGGACTCACTAAAAATCCCAAAGAGATTTCTCGGCAAAGGCAAAAATGGCAAAAAAAGAAAAGAAAAGAAAAGAGGCAGCCATTTTTTTCATTTGACATCCTCTCAAAGAAAAGACCGCAGATAACGCAGAGAACACAGATGCTTTAGATTTTTACCCATAGCCGCGCCTCTTCACGTGTCATATCTGCGTCATCTGTGTTATCTGCGGTTTCTTCCGCAGACTGCTAAACCTGCCTCCGGCGAATAAAGTGCCAGCCATTTTTTCCATTTGACATCCAGCCTATCCCGACATCCTCCGCCCCACTAACCACATCTCCTCTTGCTGCTCCCTATCACAAAAACGCCATTTATCATATTCAACCGAAAAACGATAGTTGGAGGGTAGTATTGCGAGAACATGTTGCGGCGGATGCGCTTAGGGCTTTGCGAAGGGTCCCCTGTTGGTACGCCGAAAAAAGCACTAAGTGTGGATGCCGTAACAGGTTCCGCAAGACACGCCCAATCCAAGGCAGTTTTCGGGTTAAGAACTCCAACGGGTGTGCCCAACCGCACGGACATCGGCCCGTTCGTTGAAATGTCCTTGGACAACTTCGTTGGGGGTTGTGTGGCTTTTCCACCCCTCCCCGTCAGATGGTGCCCGCACTCCGCTCATCCGTTCCGTGCCCATGCGACCCCTCATGTCAAATAACTTATTTAGCCTGGTAAATTATTCGGCTATCTGTAACGCCCTTGGGCAAGTCCGTTGGTGTTGTGTGGCTTCTCCGCCCCTCCCCGTCAGATGGTGCCCGCACTCCGCTCATCCGTTCCGTGCCCGTGCGACCCCTCATGTCAAATAACTTATTTAACCTGGTAAATTATTCGGCTTGGTAAATTATTCGGCTATCTGTAACGCCCTTGGGAAAGTCCGTTAGGGTTGTGTGGCTTTTCCGCCCCTCCCCGTCAGATGGTGCCCGCACTCCGTTCATCCGTTCCGTGCCCATGCGACCCCTCATGTCAAATAACTTATTTAGCCTGGTAAATTATTCGGCCAGTTGTAACGCCCTTGGGCAAGTCAGTTGGTGTTGTGTGGCTTCTCCGCCCCTCCCCGTCAGATGGTGCCCGCACTCCGCTCACCCGTTCCGTGCCCATGCAACCCCTCATGTCAAATACCTTATTTAGCCTGGTAAATTTTTCGGCCAGTTGTACCGCCCTTGGGCAGACCGTTTGGGTTGTGTGGCTTTTCCGCCCCTCTCCGTCAGATGGCGCCCGCACTCCGCTCATCCGTTCCGTGCCCATGCGACCCCTCATGTCAAATAACTTATTTAGCCTGGTAAATTATTCGGCCAGTTGTAACGCCCTTGGGCAGCCCGTTAGGGTTGTGTGGCTTTTCCGCCCCTCTCCG
>JAITPT010000219.1 GCA_031289285.1 Puniceicoccales bacterium | reverse complement strand
TTGGGGTGCGACGGCGGCACTGGGAACGCTGGCATCCTGCTGGCTTGCTGCCGCCGTCGCCTACGGCGACGCTTCGGGCGGCGGGCGGCGGGGACGCTGCGAGCCGCTTCGCTCCATGTTGGCGAGACGCCAGCGTTCCCAGTCGGGCAAGCCAGCCCATTGGGGTTGGAGGGCCGTCTTCCTCCCCATCCCCTCAAATGCTGCCGCACTCCGCTCATTCGCTCCATGCCTATGCTACCCGTCATGTCAAGTAATTTATTTAGCTTGGTAAATTATTCGGCTTAACCCCAAAGGTTGCCAACGGAATTGCAACATGCCGATTTCCATTATGTTGTGCAACTCAATTGGGGTTGGGGTGCGACGGTGGCACTGGGAACGCTGGCATCCCGCTGGCTTGCTGCCGCCGTCGCCTACGGCGACGCTTCGGGCGGCGGGCGGCGGGGATGCTGCGAGCCGCTTCGCACCATGTTGGCGAGACGCCGACGTTACCAGCTGGGCAAGCCCGCTGGGGTTGTGATGACACCACTTGCCACCTTTCTGAACATTTTCACTATGGGATGACGGTGAAATCACCTTTCCGAACATTTTACTCTGGGAGACCTGTGAAATGGTATTGGAGTTCGCAAACTACAAAACGGCCTCAGGAACTCATGACCTCAGGAACTCAACAGCTGCTCTAAGGCGGAGAGGTAGAGGTGGGAGGTTTTTTGGACGATTTCAGGAGGCAGAACCGGAGCAGGAGGAGATTTGTCCCAAGGTTGCGCTTCTAACCAGTCACGCACAAATTGCTTGTCAAAGGAAGGCTGGGATTTGCCCGGAGCATAACCCTCACGCGGCCAGTAACGCGAAGAGTCGGGCGTCAAAACCTCGTCAATGAGGAAAAGATTGCCCGCCTCGTCCGTCCCAAACTCAAACTTGGTGTCCGCTAAAATCAGCCCCGCTTTTTGCGCGACCCTCGCACCCAAGGCATAAAGAGCAAGCGAGGCAGCACGGACTTTTTCAAAGATTTCGCCACCTAAGATTTCTGCACAACGCGCCTCCGTAATGTTTTCGTCGTGCCCCTCGGCAGCTTTTGTAGAAGGCGTGAAAATCGGTTCCGGCAAACGCGCACTCTCAGTCAGGCCAGCAGGCAATTCGTGGCCGAGCACCGCACCCGTGCGCTTGTATTCCTTCCAGCCGCTACCCGCGAGATAGCCGCGGACAATAGCCTCCACAGGCAACGGTTTTAATTTGCGCACCAACATCGAGCGCGGCGCAAACGCAGCCGCAGACTCGCCCAACACGGCGCGGAGCGCGGCGGCGTGGTCGGCGACAAGGTGCGTGGGCATGACCGACTCGGCCTGCGCAAACCACCAGAGACTGATTTGCGTGAGCAACACTCCTTTGCCCGGAACGCCGTTGGGCATCACGACATCGAAGGCAGACAGCCGGTCAGAGGCGACGATGAGCAGGCGGTCGCCGAGGTCGAAGATTTCCCGCACCTTGCCACTGGCGAGTTTTGGGAACGGCAAGCCAGCGACGGTCAGCATCGCAGGGCCATCGAGTTGGGCGCGTATTTCGGAAATGTCCATGCGCGCCAGTTTGACGTTTCCGTCGCGCCGTGCAAGCCAGCCTTACACCTTCACCATTTTTGCGCTTCCCGCCCCGCACGTTTTGCCATTCCCTCTCCGCCTAATATGAAGGTCTTTCTTTCCGTTCTAAAAATTGTTTTCGGCGTTTTTCTCGGCGCGGGTGCCGTGCTCACGTGGAACTACCTTGAAACACAAGAGGCAAAAAAACGCGGGTTCAAACCGGGCTGGGTGTCGCTCGCGCCCACGTCTGCCGACACGCGGGCAGACACGCGCTCGTCGCGCAAAAGTGACAGCGGCCTTCCCGACACTCTTCCGCCGACACCGACGACATCAGCGACCGCCGCCGCAGGGACGCCGAGGCCAGCGGGCAGCACCACTCGGCAAAAAACGCCACCCGCCGTCGCGCCCAAAACCGCGCCCGCCGACCCCCACCGCAACGACGACGCCTTCCGCCGTCTTTTGCGTGAGGACTGGCGTTGGCCGCGTAGCATCGCGCTCACCACAGCCTTGCAGGTGCCCATTCAGAGAAGCGACGGCACCGTGGCAGGCACGACGGTTTTCAAGCCGGGAACTCCCGTTGATGTCGTTTCGGTTTATGGCAGCGGCATACTGCAAGTGCGTCTGGGCGGCAACGTGACATCCGTGCGCTATTTTCACACAGACATCCTTCGACGCGCCGCGCCGGAGGGCACACCGCGTCCGCCGCGTCCTGTCGCCCCGCCGCCGCGCTCGGTCACGCGCACCAATCCGGCGACACCGCCACGCGGTTCCGAGGGTGCGCCGCCGCCTGCGCCTGCGCCATCGGCGCCACCTGCGACGACGCTTTTCGGTGTGCCGATTCGCAACAACGACTGAAAAACGGCAGCGGGCGAAACGGCGGTGGGCGAAGAAGGGAGATGCGGAGGAAAACGGGTTTAACTACAAATGACCAAAGGATGCCACAAGGGGCACAAAGGTTTTTAGGTTCCTCGCTGTTTTGAGTGCGGACGCGAGTATTCGACGCACACCTTGCGGTGCGTGGAGCGGAAAGCGCAAGCCGCAGACGGCCAAAAGATTGCGCTGCCCGCCCGCATTAACTGCCGTTTTAGGTTAAGTGCTTGCCCAAGCGAGGGTTGTTGTGTTTATTGCCCACGGCGGATGTCGGTTTGCAACACCCTGCTGGGGGTATTCCCCAATATTTAACCAGGCTAATAAAATCGCTTGACTCCCCCAAAGCAGTGACATCAAATATCAGGCCACTACTTTACTCTCTTTTTGCCCATTGCCCAAATACGACCCGACCAAAACACAAAACACTTGCGACTCACCATTACACCTCACGTGCCATCGCACGGAAATCTCCTGCTTTTACCCGCTCTCCCGCAAAAAAACCAATTTGTTCAAAAAAATAACCAAAAAATACCGCGTCGCCGACGCCATAACGACAGGCGCGCAACGACCGTAACCCTAAGAACGGCAGTTTAGCGGGGAAGGGTTTGCGCAAGATTTTGAGGCGGCTGCGGTTTGTGCTTTCCCGACGGGCACCTTGCGGTGCGTGGAGCGGAAAGAGCAAGCCGCAGACGGTCAAAAGATTGCGCAAAACCGCCCGCATTAACTGCCGTTTTAGGTTTAACCGTTGGATGGCAGGAACGAATGCGTATCGGGCAAGGCGGGAGAGGGCACCGGTTTGACGCCGGAGACGACTTGGAACGGGTGGTTCGGCGCGGTGCCGTCGCGCCAGCCGTGCTGCCAGTCTCCGTCGTGCGGGGTGAGCGAAAAACGGAAGCGGTGCGTTCCGGCTTGCGGATACCAGTTGCCCGACTCGTTGCTGCTTTTGCGCGTGGCGAGTAAGACAGGCTGCAAGACAAGACCGCCGTCGCCAGACGTTTCAAACGGGTTCACCCAATCGAAAACGGAAACATCGGTGGTGAGCACCACACCGCCAAGAGCGTCGCTGGCAGCGATAAAGTTTTGCGTCTCGCGCTGGCGGACGGCGGTGCGCGTCTCGCCGTCTTTACCGACGCGCACGACGCCCGCCGCGCCCTCGTAGGCAAGCTGCGGAGCGGCGAGAGCGAGCGGGAAGGCGAGCCGAAACTCACGCCACAACTCGCCATTGAAGTCGGCAAGCTCGACATCGAAGTCCACGCGGCGCAGCCCGCGCCAGAGCGTGACGCGCTGGCGGACAAACGTGTTTTTGAACGGGATTTCCCACGCGACGATTTGCCGGACAGGGCCGCTCTCGATGATGCGGAAACGCGAATACACACGCGCCGCCACGCTGTCGCCAGCGGGCGCGGCGCGGGCGAAGCTGGCACCAACACCGAGCAGCGGCGTGCTGCCGAGGACGCGATTATCCGGCGCGACAGCGGGCAGTGTGAAAAGCTCGCCGCCGAGAAATTGTCCCCGCCCCGCGCCGGTTTTGAACAGGTCGCGCTTCTGCGCTTTGTCGTAAAAACTCACGACGCCGCCCGGCGCAAAAACAAGCCGGTGGAAACGATTTTCAAAAACAGTCTCGCCCGTCGCAATGGCGGACACCGTTGCCGACGTCGCCGACGCCGCCGTTGTCGCCGACGCTGCCGTTGTCGCCGCCGTCGTCGCCGTTGCAAACACATCGTCGTCGCCGTTACCACCTGCGTCGCGGTCGCTGTCTCTGGAAACGTAAAACGTTTTGTAGCCCAGCGGCGGGACGCCCGCCGCGACGAAGACAAGCTGTTTGGCGCGTTCGGCGGCGGGGGCTTTTTCGTAGGCTTCCACCTCGTAGATGCGGGCGTGGTTGTCCTTGCTTTGCGAGGGGCGCGTGATGAGGAGGCGGATTTTGCGCGCCTCGGTCGGCGCAATCTCGTGGACGCTGAGCGAGGCGGTGTTGCCGACGGCGGGCGGCGCGAGGTCGCGCCATTCGCCGCCGGATGTCTCGGAATACTGGATGCGGAAATCGGCGGTGTTGTCGCGAGTTCCCACGTCAAACGCGCCCATGATGCCCTCGTGGCGGATGACGACCTTGTGAATGCGGCGCGTCCGCCCGAAATCTATGGCGAGCCAGTGCGGGCCTCTGCCCGGGGCGGAGTTCCATTTGTGTGGCGTGGGGAGACCGTCGGCGAGCGCGGGGTCGCGCACGTGCCAGCGTCCGTCAATCGCTTTCTCTGCGCCGTAGTTGGCGTTGTAGGCGGAGCTAGCGGTGGCGGTGGCACCGGCGGCGGCGGCGGCGACGTTGCGCTCGACGGGCGCGGCGGCAGCGGAGATTTGCGCGGGAACTTCGTTGCCAGCGGCGTCGGTGATGCGCAGCGGCGCACCGGCGAGTTTTGCGGGGATGTCCCAAACGGCGGGTGCGTCGCGCCGCCAAGCGAGCGTGTTGAAGACGACGACAGGCTCGCCGAGTGTCGGGCGGGCGGCGGCGTGGGCGGCGATTTTTCGCAACGCGCTGTCGAGGGCGGTGCGGGCTGTGTCGCGGGCGGAGAGGATTTTTCGGCGAAAAACTTCGTCGGTGATGTGGCCGTTTTTGCCGCCGCCTTTGCCGAGGTCGCTGCCGCTGTAGCGGGCGTCGAGCCACGCTTGGGCGAGTTGTTTTTTGGGGAAAGCGGCGGAGTTGCCGTCGAGCTGGGCGGCGAAGGTGTTGAAGGTCTCGGCGGCGGGAAGCAGGCGGACGGCTTCGCGGCGCAGCGTGGCGGTCTCGTGGTGCGCGGGGGCGTCGAGGTAGGGCAAGACATCGGGGCGCGGCGCGGCGTGGGCGTCCCATGCGGCGAACAGCGCGACGAGCGTGAGCAGGGCGCGGCGGATGAAGTCCTTCACGGCGTTGGCGTCGGCGGGCAAAACGGTTTTCACAATCTCGCGCCCCTTCAAGGCCTCCAAGGTCGGGTGCTCGCAACGCCAGTTTTTCGGGGGAACCGCTGAGCCTTCCGCCGCCGGGTGGGGCGGGATGTGCTGCTCGACAATCTGCGGAAACTTCGCCGGATGCGCCGTCGCCACGACGACACGCACGGCGTCCGGGTCGGCGGGGAGTTCGCTGTCGCCGCCGAGCGCGTGGAAGGCGCAGGCGGTGTGCGGGTCGCAGACGTAGCGGCAGTCGCGCCAAGCGTCGGCGATGGCGGGGCCGATTTTGTCGTTGGGGCAAACGGCGGCGCGGAGTGTCTGGCGCGTCGCGGCGTCGGGGAAGTTTTCCAGCGAAAACTCGCCGTCGCGCCGCAGCGTCTCCAACGCCTCGCGCACACGGCGGGCGTCTCCGTCGAAGTGATACCAGAGCCAACGCTCGAAGTTTGACGCCCGCTGGATGTCCATCGAGGGCGCGGGGCTTGGCGCGACTTCTGCGGGGCGGTAGCGGCCTGTGTTGAAGAAGTCGGCGACGACGCTGTTGCCGTTGGTGGCGACGCAAAAGGAGATGCCCGCGACACCCATTTTGGTGAGCAGCCAGCCCGCGAGGACGTTTCCGAAATTGCCCGTGGGCACGACAAACTCGACGGCGGTGCCGCGCTCGCGGGACACGCGCGAGACGGCGTAAATGTAATAGACGCACTGCGCGAGGATGCGGGCGATGTTGACGGAGTTGACGGCGGCGAGGGCGTGCGCGGCGGAAAACGCGGCGCCGCCAAAAATCGTTTTCACGATGGCCTGCGCGTCGTCGAACGTGCCGCGCAGGGCGAGCGGGTGGACGAGCGGCGAGCCGGTGCAGGCGATTTGGCGCTCCTGCAATTCCGCGATGCGCCCCTCGGGATAGAGGATGAAACTGTGCGCGCCGCCGACGCCGAGCATCCCGTAGATGGCGGCAGAGCCGGTGTCGCCAGAGGTCGCGCCGAGAATGTGAATGGGCTTACCGGCAGCGGCGACGTGGCGTGCGTAAAGCTGCGCGAGCAGTTGCAGCGCGTAGTCTTTGAACGCGAGCGTCGGCCCGTGGAACAGCTCCATGATGTAGCGTTCGCCGAATTCGCCGAGTTCGCCAGCGGCGGGAAGCGCGACGAGCGCGGGCGCACCGATGTCGGCGGCGGCGGTGGCGGCGGTGGTGTCGTCGGGGGCGGGGGTGTTTTCGCTAAAACTCTGGCAAGCGCGTTTCACGCAGCCGCGCAGTTCGTCGGCGGGGATGTCGTCCGCGAAGAGCGATAAAAACTCGAAGGCGATTTGGCTGTAGGGCGCGTTTGCCCACGCCGCCAAACGCCCACTGATGTCGGGTAGCGTTTCGGGGACGAACAGGCCGCCGTCGCCAGCAAGCCCGCGAATGACTGCCTCCGAAAATGCGGCGGTATCTCCGCCGCGTGTGCTGACAAACTTCATAGCGGCGCGAACGCTATTGGGCAGGGCGACCCGCGCAAGACTTTGGGCGGCGAAGACTGGCGTGGGGCAGCGCGGCGGCAGGCTTACTTTTTCGGCTTGCCAAGAATAATTTCGTCGGAGGTTTTGCGGCTGAGGTGCTCACGCACCAAGCGCAGGAAAAACTCCGTGTCGCTGTCCGCCCTATCGAGGTAGGCTTGGGCGCGGGCGTTCTCGGCAGCGAGGCGGTCGTGCGCCTGTTTCAACGCAGTCTCCTTGGCACGCCATTCTTTTAGCTTCAATGTTTCGGCCTGCGCTTCCTCAAAGAGCGAGAGCGCGAGCACGAGGCTCACCGCCGTGATGAGAAAGCAGATAACCGTGAGAACAGAACTCCGACGCCGACGTTTGGGACGGGCAGTAGGCGGCGGTGCTTTGGCGACGCCGCCGACGGCGTTGTTGACGTCGGCGACGGCACCGTTGCCTGCACCAGCACTGAAGCGCGGCGACGGCGCGAGGCGGGAAAGTTCCAGCGCATCAGAAATACTATTGGGCGGCGATTGGCTCACAGCGGCTTTGCTACGCAGACAACGGGGTTTTGTAAAATATAATTTTAGGTGAAGGCAGGCAGGCGTCCGTTGACGCTTATTTCTGCGGCGGCGGTGCGGCGTTTTGTTTGGGCGGGGCGGCGACAAAATCCGTGAGGCAGGGCGCGACGCCGCCAGCGAGCAAGACGGCGGCAAGCGCAAACAACACAAGCCTCGGCGCGAGGGGGACGTGCGTTGGCGCGGAAAGTTCTTCGTGGCGTTCGTGCGGCAGCCACACGCGCTGAAACGCTTCGCGCACCCACGCGAGGTAGTAATACACGCCAGCACCCGCGCACAGCAACGCGAGCGCCGCCAGCCACCACAGGCCCGCGTGAAACGCCGCCAGCAACACGAGAAACTTCGCCGCGAAACCGAGCGTCGGCGGAATGCCCGCCAGCGACGCCGCGCCAACGCCGAGCATCCACGCCAGAAATGGGCTGCGCTCCGCGAGCAGTTGGAAGTCCGCCGTGGTTTGCGCCGAGTCGGCATCCGCGCCGCCACGCGCACCGTCGGGCATTTCCGCTATCACGCCGAAGAGTGTGAACGCGCCCGCCAGATACGCCGCCATGTAGAAGAGCAAGGCCGACACCGCGAAGACGCCGCCGCCGCACAACACCGCGAGCACGGCCAACAACATGAAGCCCGCATGGGAAAGCCCCGAAAGCCCCATCAGACGTTTTGTGTTTGCCTGACCGAGCGCAGAGAGGTTGGCGAAAATCAGCGTCGCACCAGTCATCAGCGAGAGCAGCGCGAAGAGCGGGCCGGTCGCGGCGGACACGGCGTCGGCGGTGGTGGCGGTGGCGGTGACGGTGGCGGGGATGTCGGCGGTGCCGGAGACGAGCGGGGCAAAGGGGCCGCTGGCGAGTAGCAGCAGCGCGAGCACTCCCGCGCCTTTTGAGGCGGTTGCGAAAAACGCGGCAGCGGGCGTCGGTGCTCCTTGATAGACATCGGGCACCCAGAGTTGAAAAGGGAACACACCGATTTTGAACGCGACGCCGCAGACGACGAGCGCGGCACCCGCAAGCACAAGCGGGTGGCCACTGTGCGCAGCGACGAAGGTTTTGAGGTTGCCGAAGTCCAGCGCGTCGAAGCCGCCCGCCGCCGCTGCCGCGTCGTTGAGCACGGGGTTGCCCGCCGCGCCACAGAGCAGCGCGACACCGAAGAGCAGCAGCGCACCACTCATGCCAGCAGTGACGAGGTATTTGACGCCAGCTTCGAGGGTCGCGCCGCTGTTTCTGTTGTAGCCCGCAAGGACGCACAGGCCGATGGTCGCAGCCTCCAAGGCGACGTAAAACGAGACGAAGTGGTTACACTGCGCGAGGAGCATGAGCGCCGCCGTCGCGAAGAGCGTCAGGTGCGCAAACTCTGTTTCCGGCAAACCGCGCCGTCGCAAAAATCGCGGGGCAAGCAACAGCGTGAGAAACGCCGCCACCAAAAAGAAGAGCCGCGCCAAGGCCGTCGAGGGGCCGGTCGCCGTGAAGAGGCCGCCCATCTGCGCGAGCATTCCCGAGAAGAGAAGTCTGGGCGCAGCGGCAGCGGGGACGGCGGTGTTGGTGGCGGTTGAGACGGCGGTGGCGGCGGCGTCGAGCAGGGCGGGCGCGAGCGCGACGATGAGGGCAGCGAGACCGGCGGGAGCGACCGCCGCGATGTGGCGGCGCAGACGCGACGGGAGGGTAGTTTCCAACACAAGCACGAGCAAGGCGAGCGCGGCGACGGCGATTTCGGGGGCAAGCGCCCACCATTGGAAAAGCTCTCGGCTCGGTGCGTCCATATTTGCGGCGCATGAGATTTATTTTCAGCGTTGGACACAACGGGAAACAGGGCCGGGGACGCTGGCACGCTGGCGGAGGCGTTGCGCGAGGCTTCGGCGCGGCGTCGGCGCGGCGTGGTTTTGAGATTGAAAAAACCGCCGCACCCGCGCAGAGATGCGCCCGCTTATGAAACACCGCCTCGCCACACTGCGGCATTTTGCCGCTCTCACCCTCATCGCCTCTGCTGGTCTCGCCGCCGCGCCTGACGCGTCCGCCGCCGCCGCGCCAAAGTATAAGAAGCTCGTCCTCTCAAACGAGTTTTACTCCGAGGGGGCGCACTTCGGCGACTTCAACAAAGACGGCATTACCGATGTCGCCGCCGGGCCGTTTTGGTTTGAAGGGCCAGACTTCAAGCGCCGCCACTCGCTCCACACGCCGAAGGTCTTTGACCTCAAAAAACACCCGCGCATCTACTCCGACGTTTTCACCGAGTTCGGATACGACATCAACGGCGACGGCTGGGAAGACATCTTCATCTGCCCGCACCCGGGCACACGCGGCTACTGGTTTGAAAATCCGAAGGGCGCCGAGACGCCGTGGAAAAAACATTTCTTTGCAAATGAGATTGGCAACGAGTCGCCGCAATGGCTGCGGATGCGCAAAACCGACCCGCATCCAGCCCTCCTCTACAACCGCAACGGGCGTCTCGGCTTTTCGACATTTGTCATCAAAGACGGTGCGCCAGAGTGGACGTTTCACCCCGTCTCCAACATAGACAACCGCCGCTACGAACGCTACACCCACGGGGTCGGCGCAGGCGACATCAACGGAGACGGGCGTATTGATATTCTCGAAAACGAGGGTTGGTGGGAACATCCGGCAGATGAGGCCGCGCCCCCGCCTTGGAAATTTCACAAATATAAACCGGCGGAAACTCCGGCGGCGGCTGCTGCGGCTGCGGGGAAGGCGGCGGACGGGAAGGGCGCAGTGGGGACGGATGGGAAGACGGCTGGCAGTGCGAAGAGTGCTTCTAAGCGCAACAGGCCGCGTTTTGCCGCTGCCGCCTCGCACATGTATGTCCTCGACGTGAACGGCGACGGCTTGAATGATGTTGTAACTGCTTGGGACGCACATATTTACGGTCTCGTCTGGCACGAACAAGTCCGCAGCGCCGACGGGGAAATCACATGGCGGCGGCACGAAATCTTGCCTGTCATCCCCGACCTCGCTTCGCCTGCCTTGCGTATTTCGCAGATGCACGCCGTAGCGATAGCCGACATGAACGGCGACGGTCTCCCCGATATCGTTACAGGGAAACGTTTTTGGGCGCACGGCCCTGACGGCGACAAAGAGGCGAGTGCCCCTGCTGTCCTCTACTGGTTTGAGTTGAAGCGTGGCAAGGAGTTTGCTGGTGGCGCAACTTTTATCCCGCACAAAATTGACGACGACAGTGGTGTGAGCACTCAGTTAACTGTCGCCGACATCAACAAAGATAAAGTTCCCGACATCATTGTTTCCAGCAAAAAAGGGATATTTGTATTCCTTTCGGAGTGATTTTCCCAAGATTTTTACTGATAGTGCCGCAGGATGAACTACATTCTGCTTTGTCAAAACGCCCTGCCGGGCGCATAGTGCGCACGGCGAGTGTATGGTATTTTCTAACGACATTGTGACCTCAAACCCCGTTTGGGGTTGTGATGCCACCTCCAGCACCTACGCAAATAAAAAAGGTGTCTGTCCCTTTTGGCCTTTGTGCCACCTGCTATGTCATGTCAAATGACTTATTTAGCCTGGTAAATTATTCGGCCAACCCCAACGGCGTTGCAAGATGTTGATGTCCATAAGATTGTGCAACCCGGTTAGGAGTTGTGCTGGGTGTGTTATTACCCTAACCCAAGGTAGGCACTGGCACTCGTTCCTCACACCGCGCCAATCCTGTGGCGCTGCTGGGCAACCCCGCTGGGGTTGAGATGCCGCCTCCAGCACCTACGCAAATAAAAAAGTGTCTGTCTCTTTTTGCCTTTGTGCCACCTGTCATGTCATGTCAAATGACTTATTTAGCCTGGTAAATTATTCGGCTAACCCCAACAGCATTGCAAGATGTTGATGTCCGTGAGGTTGGGCAACCGCGTTGGGGTTGTGGTGAGTGTGTTATTACCCTAACCCAAGGTAGGCACTGGCACCCGTTCCTCACGCCGCGCCAATCCTGTGGCTCTGCTGGGCAACCCCGTTGGGGTTGAGATGCCGCCTCCAGCACCTACGCAATAAAAAAGGTGTCTGTCCCTTTTGGCCTTTGTGCCCCCTGCTATGTCATGTCAAATGACTTATTTAGCCTGGTAAATTATTCGGCTAACCCCAATGGCGTTGTAAGATGTTGATGTCCGTGAGGTTGGGCAACCGCGTTGGGGATTGTGCTGGGTGTGTTATTACCCTAACCCAAGGTAGGCACTGGCACTCGTTCCTCACGCCGCGCCAATCTTGTGGCTCTGTTGGCAACCCCGCTGGGGGTTGAGATGCCACCTCCAGCACCTACGCAAATAAAAAAGGTGTCCGTCCCTTTGGGCCTTTGTGCCTACTGTCATGTCATGTCAAATGACTTATTTAGCCTGGTAAATTATTCGGCTAACCCCAACGGCGTTGTAAGAGGTTGATGTCCATAAGATTGGGCAACCGCGTTGG
>JAITPT010000205.1 GCA_031289285.1 Puniceicoccales bacterium | reverse complement strand
CCGTGGGTTTCGAGCAGGTCGTTGATGAGTCGGCGGGCGGACGCGGTGGTGTTGACGGGGACGGTGCCGTTGTCGTAAGCGGAGGCGGCGATTTGCCCTTGCAGCGGGATGGCGTCGGCATGGCACGGCGCGGGCGCACCCGCGAGAAACAGGGCGAGCGCGGCGAAGGCGAATGAGGCTAAGGCGGAGCAAGTGAGTGGCTTGGGCATTTGCATTTCGGGATAGACAGGGCTGATGCTTGGGGTGTTCCAGTGGTAGCAGCGTTACGTTCGTAACTATATGGCAATTGGGAGGTTTTACAATAGCGATGCCATTTTCTTGGTTTAATCCTGCCCTTCCGTTCATAATAAAGGGTCAGACCCTTTTTCTCTTGACGAGGGAAATAGGAATGGCATTTTGCTCGTCGGATACACCCCAAATAAAAAAGGCTTCTCGCTACTTTGAGTGGGACGCAGATGCAGGTTGCCCAATACCGTTCAGGTAGCCGTCGAATGTGTGAGCGAACTTCTTGGAGTAGCGAAGAACCGTTTGTTCTTGCTTGGCGAGAACGTGCCCGCTCTTCTCCCGCCGCTATGAAAAAATCCTTTTCTCAATATCTTCTCAAACCCGCGCTCGCAGGCATCGCAGCAGTCGCCGCACTTTTCGCTGGTTGCGGAAAAAACAACGCGCCCAACGGCGAACTCAACACGCTCGGCATTCCGAAAGAGTCCGTCGGCGTCGTGCATGTCAACGTACACGCAGCGCGTGACACGCAAAGCGGCAAGGCACTGTTCGATTTGATAGAACAAAGGAGTGGTGGCTCCGATAAAAAAGATTTTGCAGAAATCAAGGCCGCGACTGGTTTCAATTACGAAACAGACATCGCGAGCATCACCTTCGGTGCCTGGTTTGATGTGCAGCAGCTGCCTGTCGTTGTCACCATCGTTCGGGGTAAATTTGACGTGGCAAAAATCAATGCCTACATCGAGAAAAAAATCGGCGTGGATAAGAAGAACGAAACGTCCATCGAAATCGGGAAGAACAAGTTTTTCCGCAAAGGTGGTCAGGCGTTTGGCATCGTTGACGCGCAGACCGCGATAGTCGTCCAAGATAATAGCGGCTTCAAGTCCACATCTTCTTCCACCAAACCCGCCGTCATCGAAAAAGTCCTTGCCGCGCTTGACAGTGCTGAAAAATCTTACGTCGCGCCGCCGTCGCTCTACGCGCTTGGGAAATCCGTCAAGACGCCGCTCTTGCTCGTCTTTGCCGACATCGAGAATACCGCGCTCAAAGCGTTTATCGAGACGAACGCAGGTGAGCAGGGGAAGGAGTTCCGCCCGCAAAACGCCCGCATCGCCATCGGCGAAAACGACGGCAAACTCGCCCTCCGCGCCGTCGCCGAATACGACACCAAAGAAAACGCCGCCGGAGTGAACGCCCTCGCGCTCTTAGGCATCGCCGGTCTTCGCGGCGAAATCAAAAAACAGGCACCGCCTTCTGTAGGCAAAATTTTCAACACCTTGAAAATCAAAGCAGAAGACAAAAACTTCGTAATAGAAGCCGATTTTCCTGCCGAAGATTTCAAAAACGTTTTGAAGGAAGGCGCAGTATTTAAATAGCAGACTTGGCAGTCTGCGTTACGACAGTCTGTGCGCCACCCGAAGTGTTCGTTACTCGAAGTGGCGGCGGGCGCGTCCCATTGCCATGAGGGGAAAATAGTGGCGATACATGTGGTAGTTGAGCATGAAGCCACGCGCCAGCTCGCGGCCTTGGGCAAGTGCTTTGGTGTTTTTGCCCAGTTTGATGCGTTCGCCGACGCCGTAGCCGGGGAAACCTGTGCCGGTGTATTCCTTTTGCTCCCAAGTGCCGTCCGTTTGCGTGCGCAACAGGTAGTCCAGCCCGCGCCGGATTGCGGCGTCGTTTGCGTGGGTGTTCATCGCCAGTAAGCCCAGCAAGGCCCAGCCAGTTTGCGACGGGGTGCTGTCCCCCACTCCGCGCAAGTCGTCGTCCATGTAGGAGCCACAAACCTCGCCCCAACCACCGTCGGCGTTTTGTTTTTTGAGGAGCCACGCCGCCGCTTTTTGGGGGCGCGGGTCTGACATGTCGAAGCCCACCGCCCGCAGCCCGGGCAACACCAGCCCTGTGCCATAAATGTAGTTGACACCCCAGCGCCCGAACCACGGGCCGTCGTCCTCCTGTTCGCGAAAAATGTATTCGACGGCCTTGCACACGGCGGGGTCGCCGCTGGCGAGCGTGTGCCCCATGAGGCCGAGTGCTTCGAGTTTGTGCCCCGTGAGGTCGGCACTGGGCGGGTCGAGGACTTCGCCGAAATCGCAAAACGGGATTTGGGTGAGGGCGGCGGTGTGGTTGTCTTTGTCAAACGCGCCCCAGCCGCCGTTGGACGATTGCATGGCGCGCAGCCAAGGTTCGGCGCGGGCGACGGCGGCGGCGATGCGGGCTTGGAAACGCTCGGGTGCGAGCGGTTTTGCCTGACAAAGCAGGGCGAGGGCGACGGCGGTGTCGTCGAGGTCGGGATACCAGGTGTTTGCCCGCTCGAAGGCCCAGCCGCCGCATTCGACGCCGTGGACGGTCTGCGCCCAGTCGCCTTTGCAAAGGATTTGTTTGCCGAGGATGTATTCGATGGCGGTTTCGAGTTGGGGGAAAGTTTCCCAAGTTGCGCCGCAATCGAGGACGGCCTGCGCGGCGAGCATCGTATCCCAGACAGGCGACTCGCAGGCTTGAATGTGCGTGGCACCGTCGCGCCGGTAAATCCAGTGTTTATCCCAAGCGGCGAGACCCGCCACGATGACGGGGTGCTGCTCGTGGTAGCCCTCAGTGCGCAGCGCGATGAGGCCGTAAATCCACGGCGGCTGAATGCCCCCCCACGCGCCGTCGGCGTCTTGGTGTTTAAGCACCCATTCGAGGACGAGGCGGATGGCGGTTTCGCGAAAAGGTTTGCGGGGGAGTTTGTGCCAGTTGCGCAGAAAGACGTTTCCGGCGCGGAAAAACATTGGCCAAAATCCCTTCATGGGTTTGCCCGGAAAATGGAAGTCGAAGGCGTCGCGCCCGTTGAGAAAAAGCTCGTCGAGACGGCGTTCTGCGGGAAGCGGACAGACGGGGCGGCGGGCAGAAATGATGCTCATGGGCATAAACGTCGCCCGTGCCCAAGAGGCAAATCTGTAAATATTAAAAGGAAGAAACTTGGGGATGAAGATGAATTCGGGCGGGATGACGGGGAGGCTTTCCCACGGCCACTCGCCGATGCAGGCAAGCCAGAAGCGCGTGAAGAGGCGGATTTTGGAGAGACCGTTGCGGGCGTGTATCCACTCGCGGGCGGCGCGCAGAGGCGGCTCGTCG
>JAITPT010000182.1 GCA_031289285.1 Puniceicoccales bacterium | reverse complement strand
AAAATGCCACCCCCACGCCCGCGTCCCGTAGGGACGCAACAATCGCGGCAGTAGTGGGTTGCGTCCCGACGGGGCGCGACGTGGGGGGGATTACGAAAACGGGGTTGTAACCCCGTGCTACCGACATCCCGTCCCTACGGGACGAAAAGCATCGTTGTTTTCGGACATGCAGATTTATTTTTAGGAGTGCCCCTAAGAACGCCCGCATTAACTGCCGTTTTTAGGATAAATGCGGCGGACGGCGGCGGACGGCGGCAAGCGGCGGATGCGGCGGCTGGGTTTTTCCGTTGCCACGCGGGGGCGGTTGGGCACCGTGCGCAGGACATGCGGACGCTCCTCGAAATCCTCAACGCCACCACCGATTTTTTTAAGGGGAAAGGTCTCGATAAGCCGCGTCTGCAAACCGAATTGCTCCTCGCCGCCGTGCTGGGTTGTCGGCGACTCGACCTCTATTTGCAGTTCGAGCGACCGCTGCCAGAAGAGATTTTGGAAAAAATGCGCGGCTGGGTGCGCCGTCGCGTCGCCCGCGAGCCGCTGCAATACATCACTGGCGAAACAGCCTTTCGCGACCTCACGCTCAAATGCGACCCACGCGCCCTCATCCCGCGCCCCGAGACCGAAGAGCTGGCAGGTTTTGTGTTGGAGGAAATCGCAAAACGCGGCGCGACAGCGGACGTGAACACGGACGCGACGACGGCGACGGCAGAGACGGCCACGGCAAACGAGACTGCGCCGGAGAGCGAAGTTGCAGTTGAGCCGCCGCCCGAAATCGCGCCGCCGCCCGCGCCCGAAGTCGTGCTCGAAGTCGCCGACCTCGGCACGGGGACGGGTGCCATCGCGCTGAGCCTCGCGAGCGAAAACCCCGCGCTGCAAGTCACCGCCAGCGACATCTCCGCCGCCGCCCTTGCGCTCGCCGCCGAGAACGCCGCGAAACTTCCGCCAGAGGTCGCCGCCCGCGTCCGGTTCGCGCAAAGCGATTGGCTGCAAAACATCGAGGGCGCGTTTGACGTCATCGTTTCCAACCCGCCGTATCTGACGGAGGCGGAGCTGGCGACCGCCGAGCCAGAGGTCGCACGACACGAGCCGCGCAACGCGCTTGTCGCCGCAGACAACGGCCTCGCCGCGTTGAAAACGATTTTGGAGCAAGCGCGGGGACGTCTGCGCACGGGCGGTTTTGTCGGCTTGGAAACGGGCATCGCCCACGCCGACGCGCTCGCCGTTTTTGCCGCTGCTCTGGGCTACGTCCGCCACGAAGCGCGACGCGACATGTCTGGGCGCGACCGCTTCTTTTTCGCGTGGGTGTGAAACCGCCCGCGACGCCCGCCTGCCTTTCCCGCAGCCCTTCGCCCTCCTTCTTTCTTTTTCTTTTTTCCAAAAACCGAAAACCGACCCGATGCGTGACGATTATCCTTGGGACAAAATTTACACACTCGACGACCTGCGTGGCTGGTCGCGCTCTGCGCCCTCGCTGGCGGTTATCGGGCAGCCCATCGCGCATTCGCGCAGCCCGCTCATGCACAACACGGCACTCGCCGTGCTCGCGCACCCGAAGCTCGCGGGCTGGCGTTATTTCAAATTTGAGATTGCGCCGGAGGACTTGGGCACGGCACTTGCGCTTTTTCGCGAACGCGGTTTCGCCGGTCTCAACCTCACGCTCCCGCACAAAGTTCTCGCCCTCGCGCATGTCACGCGCCTCTGCGGCGACGCCCTCGCAGCAGGAGCGACAAACACGCTCGCGCCCGATGGCGACGGCTACGCGGGGCACAACACGGACGGCGAGGGCTTTGTCCGGGCGTTGCGTGGGGAGTTTGGCGCGGAGGGTATTTCGGGGCGAGCGCTCGTGTTGTTTGGTGCGGGCGGTGCGGCGCGGGGTGTCGCGGCGGCAGCCCTGCGCGGGGATTTCTCGCAAATCTTGCTCGTGAACCGGAGTGCCGAGCGTCTCAGCGAAACCCTCGCCGCCTTGCACAAAGCCTTTCCCGCCGAAGCAGCGCGTTTGCGCGGCGCAGTCTTGCTCGCGGACGCACCAGCAGCGGAGTTGGCGGCAGCAGATTCAGCGGCAGCAGACTCGGCGGCAGCTTATAGGACTTATACGACCTATAGGTCCTATAAGACCTATAAGACCTATAAGACCTATCCGTTGCACCCGAGTGCAGCCACAGCCACAGCCGCCTCGCCCGCTGCCGCCGCGTCCGCCGCAGAGCCGCTGGCCTTGCCCGACACCGCGATAGTCGTCAACGCTACTTCGTTGGGGCTTCGTGCGGGTGATCTGTCGCCTGTGCCGCCGCAACTTTGGCGACGCGGTATGCTCGCCTTCGACATTGTTTGCGGCACTGGCGAAACAGCGTTTTTGCGCGACGCTCGCGCCGCAGGTGTCTCCGCCTCCGATGGTTTCCCGATGCTAAGTTATCAGGGTGCCCTTGCCTTCGAGATTTGGACAAACATCCCTGCCCCTGCTGGTGCAATGCTCGCCGCTTTGAGAGACAGCAAATAGGAAAACGATTTTGAAACCACGGGAGGGGAACAGCAAATAGGGAAACGATTTTGAAACCACGGATGAACACGAATAGGCACGAATAAAAAAACAAAAGTCACCTTTCGGAACAACCCAACCCCTCGCCCCCGCCTCCCACTCTCAACAAAAAAACTAAATCTCTCAAAAATCTGAAATTTCAAATTTGAGATTTGAGATTTGAAATTTTTATTCGTGCCTATTCGTGTTCATCCGTGGTTCCAAATCGTTTCCCTATTTGCTGTTCCCCCCGTTTTTTTATCAGATGTTTTGGAATCTGAGATTTGAAATTTTTATTCGTGCCTATTCGTGTTCATCCGTGGTTTCCAAATCGTTTCCCTATTCGCTGTTCCCTCGTTTTTTATCAACTGTTTTGAGATTTGAGATTTGAAATTTTTATTCGTGCCTATTCGTGTTCATCCGTGGTTTCAAAATCGTTTCCCTATTTGCTGTTCCCCCCGTGGTTCCAAATCGTTTCCCTATTCGCTGTTCCCTCGTTTTTTATCCTCTGTTCCCCCGTTTTCCCCGTTTTTTATCGGTTATTGTATTTACTTTGAGCAAAGCGTTGCTATTTCCGCCGCCATGCTTCTGCCCATTTGCAAATTCGGAACACCCGTGCTGCGGGAAAAAGGTGCGCCCGTCACCGTCTTCGACGATGCGCTGGCACGCCTCGCAACGGATATGCTCGATACGATGCGGGCTGCGAAAGGCATTGGACTCGCCGCCCAACAAATCGGACGAGCATTGCAGTTTTTTGTCATTGACATCCCCGACGGTAAGCCCGGCACACCGCTGAGTTTCGCATTCACGCTGGACGGACGCGAGGTGCCACGAGAGGTCGTCATGCCACTCGCAGTCGCTAACCCAGAGGTCGAGATTTTGCCCGACGACGAGTGGCTCGAATCAGAGGGTTGCTTGTCGTTTCCGGGTTTGAACGGGCGCGTGGCTCGACGCGAAAAAGTGCGCATGGGCTATCAAGATGTTTCCGGCGCACGACACGAAATCATCTGCGACGGACTTTTCGCCCGCTGCATTCAACACGAGTTCGACCATTGCCAAGGGGTGCTTTTCATTGACCGAATGGAGAAGCCGGACTTGTTGAAAATCCAAACGAAAATCAAGCAGCTTAAACGCGAGACCGCCGCGAGTCTGCGCGCGTTTGGCAAGGCGTAGGCACGGGCGCGGGCGGTTTCTCGGATTTATCCTTTTGACGTTTGCGCCAAGCCCCGCAATCTCGCCGCCCTCTTTTTTATGATTACCTGGATACAAACTTCCTTCGCAAAACACCACAAAGTCACCCTCGGTGCTTTGCTCGCCGTCACCATCGTCTCCTTTGTTTTTTTCGGCGCGTGGAGCGGCGCGGCGAGCGGGATGCGCTCTGCGTCGTATCTCGGCGTTGACCTCGGCGACCTACAGGCACGGGAGCCTTACGACGACCTCGCCGTGCTCGTCGGGGCGCGTGGCATCGAGCCGCTCATTTTCAGCAAACATCTCGCCGATGTCGCGCAAATCCCCGCGCCGACCGACGCGCAGCTTGCCCAGCTTTACCAAGGCGGGAACGTCGCCATGACTCCGACGATAAGGCGCTTGTTTTTCGTTGAGCAGTTGAAACGGAACTCGCGCTCCGCACCCGCGTCGCAAGAGGCCGTGGAGGCGCGGGTGGACGAGGCGTTTCGCCTGCTCTGGCGCATCGAAAAATCCGAAAAGCTCCTCGGCGGTCCCGAATACACGCCGCCGTTTGAGGGCGTCGTCCAGTGGCGCGTGGGGAATACAAAGTGGACAATCGAGACCGCCACGCTTGCAGGCGCACCGTTTAATCCGAAAGTCGAGGTGACGGACGAAAAGCTCAAACCGTGGTTCGCAGAGCACAAGGCGGACTTCACCATCAAGCAGCAAGTCGCCGTGGGGATCGCCGTGTTTCCCGCGACGCCAGCGGATTTGAAACCGCTGGCAGGCGAGAGTCCGCCCTCAGAGGACGAGTTGAGAAACTTCGCGCTGAACCATTCCGACGTGCTGAAGGCGGGCTATCCGGCTTTTGATGTCCAGAAGTTGGACGAACATTTGAAGAACAACCGCGCCGATATTTTGCGCGTCTGGAATAGCACCAAAGCCCCCCTCGACCGCCTCGGCGAGCGCGTCACCAAGTGGTTGGACAAGCGTTTCAAGGGCAACCCGCCCTCCTACGACTCGGCGAAACTCGCGTTCGTCTCCGAGGGCGCGATGATTGCGGAACCCACGCCTTTCGGCGAAGACGGTGTGCCCACCAGCGTAAAAGTGGGCGACGCAGCGGTGCCCGCCGAATTGCTCAAAAACGCGCTACGGCTTAGCCGCGAGGACTGGTGTTCCAGCCAATACGACATGCCTCTGGAGCCGGGCAAACCGGCGCGAGTCGTCGTCTTTTTCCACAGCAAAACCATCCCCGCCCGCGAGCCGAGCTTCACGGAGGTGCGTGAAAAAATCGCCGCCGCTTACACCGTCGCCGAGAAAAGCCGCCTGTGGGACAAGCATAGCTCCGAGGTTTGGCAAAAGCTCAACGCCGAAATCAAGGCGGGCAAAAAAGTGAGCGATGTTGCGAAGGTGCTGGGTTTGGCGTCCAAGAATTATCCGGCCTTCGCATTTTTTTCGGGCGGCTTCCCGCCAGAATTGTTTCCGGTGATGAGTGCCTTGTCGCAGGAATTGCTGCGCACACCTGAGCGCGCACTCACGCCGAAATTGCGAAACGGAGCCGACACGCTGTTTGTTTATTTAGCGAAACGCGAGGTCTCTGACCCGACAACGCCGGAAGAAAAAGCGCAAGCGCAAGACTTCTTGTTGCCCAACGAGAGACGTCCGTCGCAGACGCAATGGACACTTCGCTCGACGGTCAACGAGCTGCAAAACGCCATCGCGCCCACGCGAGCACCCGTGGAAGAAAACGTGGGGGAGAAATAATTTCTCATGAAAAACACGTTGGTAACCGTGCCTTGTTACAACGAGGCGCAGCGTTTGAAACTCCCGCTCTTTGCGGAGTTCGCAGCCGCCAACGATGTCGCTTTCCTCTTTGTCAACGACGGGAGCACCGACGAGACAGGGAGCTTGCTTGATGCCGCAGTGGCTGCCGCGCCGACGGGGGATTTGCACGTCTTGCACCTCGCGCAAAACGCGGGCAAAGCGGAGGCCGTGCGGCGCGGGATGTTGTGGACTCTGGAAAATACGGACGCCGCCTTTTTGGGTTTTTGGGACGCTGACCTCGCGACGCCGCTGGGCGATATAAACAACTTTGTGGAGAAGCTGCGCGGCGAAGACGGCGAAGCAGGGGAGCGTGGCGAAGGCGGGGAGCGCGGGGGAAGTTACGAGATTGTCACGGGGCTACGTTTGGCGCGGCTTGGGTGCAAGGTGGAACGCCGCAGGCTCCGGCATTATTTGGGGCGGTTTTTTGCCACTTGTGTTTCGGAGATGTTGCGTGTGCCGGTCTATGATTCGCAATGTGGCGCGAAGCTCTTCAAACGCGCTTTGATTGGTGCTTTGTTTGGCGAACCCTTTGCTACGCGCTGGTTTTTTGATGTCGAAGTTTTGGCGCGATACATTGACCTCGTCGGAGTTTCCCAAACAAAAGCCTGTGTCTGTGAGTATCCTCTCCACGAGTGGACGGACGTTGGTGGCTCACGGCTAAAATTAACTGACTTTTTCAAAGCCCCTTGGGAATTGCTAAAAATCGCCCGCCGCCGCCGACACCGGAAATAGTCCGGCGCAACCGCCGCGCAGGTGCCGTCCATGTGCCGATTTTATGAGAAAAACGGGAGGGGCGGCAGTTGCGTGAATTGGCCGGATTGGGGTGGGCGCGAGTTGCCGCGCATCAGGCGGCTGCGTGATGCCGTGCGAGGAGCATGTCGCGCATGGCGACAAGCTCGTCAACGGATTTTGAAAAAAGACTTTTCTCCGATGTCGGGCGCAAACCAAAGAA
>JAITPT010000143.1 GCA_031289285.1 Puniceicoccales bacterium | reverse complement strand
ATGTTGTTTATTACAACTACACGCCCGCCGACGCCACGGAAGCGGTGAGTGTCTTAGCGGCGGACTTTGGCTGGGTGCAAATAATCCCTGTGTTGAAGTTCGACAAAACCGCAGCCCTGTTAATCACCGACCAAGTGACGACGCCTGTGCCCGCCGTAAAGAACGGCGTAGTCATCGCCGCTGGCGAGTTTATCGGCCTAACCGCCAAACTCGAAAGTGCCCCCGAAGTGCCTGTGATCTACACATGGCTCGACGGCAAAGTAGTTATCCGCGAAAGCGGCGCGACCTTTGCGCAAACGGATTACTTCCTCTACGCCGGAGTCAACGCGAAGTCGAAAATCTCGGTAACGGTGCGCACTGCTGCCACCGACGCCAAAGGCAAACCGCTCTCGACCGTGAAGGGCAAAGTCTTAGCGATAAAAGCGATACTTCCGCCCGCCGTGACAATCACCACCAAGACTGTCCCCGACGCCAACGGCGTCGCCGCCGTGCAAATCGCCGCCGGAAAGGTCCTCTCGTTAAAAACCAAAGTCACAGGCACTGCGAAGTTCACCTACCAATGGCAATACCGTCCCATCCCTGCCGATGGCACTATCACCGCTGAATGGGTGACGCTCACTGACAGTCCCAAGGGCACCACTGCAAACGCCATCACTGGCGCGGCAAAAGCTGCTCTCTCGATAAAACTCACGACTACTGCCGCCACTGGCCAGTATCGTGTCCTCGTCACCAATGCTGCTGGCGTCGCCCATGCCGCCGTCGCGACTGCCACCGTCTTGGTGCAGTAGTGTAGCACAGACAATCCTGTCTGTGTTGCCGTCGCCTCCGGCGCCGCTTCGAACGGGCGAGGCGCCCGTGCCACGCTCCCCTGTGTCCCGCATCCTCCCAGCGGCGTCTTGTGTCCCCTGTCCTGTGTCCTACTCACGCACCACGGGCGAGACGCCAGTGTTTCCAGTCGCCGACAGGGAGCGGCATGTGTGCTGTGGCACGGGCGTCTCGCTCGTGCCACACATCGCACACGTCTGTCACCCGCATTTCTGTGGGTCGCTGTCTTTTTTTTGGAGTGCGGTGGCGAGGGCGCGGAGTGCTTCTCCGCGTCCGCCGACACCGCTTTCAACCTAAAAACGGCAGTTGGAGGGGAAATATTGCGAGAAGATGTTGCGGCAGATGCGCTTAGGGCTTTTGTGAAGGCGCACCTGTTGGTGCGTCGAGCAAAAGCACTACGTGCAGATGACGTAACAGGTTCCGCAAGACTCCCCGATTCAACTGCCGTTTTTAGGTTCAAAATGGCACGGAAGACGCCGTATCCCAGACTGCCAAGTCTGCTCCGTGTGCGCGAAGCGCACTTCCGAAGGGGCGTCCCGTTCCGAAGCAGACTTGCCCCCCCCCGAATAATTAACCAGGCTAAAAAAGCTGCTTGACTACAAAAAGCCGGTGACATCAATTGCAGGGCAGTGACACCACGCATCAGGCCATTTGTTTGCCGCTCAGCACACCCACACACCATACCCACTACTCCCGCCTGCACCCACCCACCCCGCTGCCGCATCTCTGTGGCTATTCCTCCGAAGCAGACTTCCCCCACCCCCCCCCCTCCCGAATAATTAACCAGGCTAAAAAAGCTGCTTGACTACAAAAAGCCAGTGACATCAATTGCAGGGCAGTGGCACCACGCATCAGGCCATTCGTCTGCCGCTAAGCACACCCACACACCATACCCACTACTCACCATACCCACTACTCCCGCCTGCACACATCCACACCGCTGCCGCCTCTCTGTGGCTATTCCTCCGAAGCAGACTTGGCAGTCTGCGATACGCCTTGGCTCCCCCTCTCCCGCCTCCACATTCGCCTTCACATTCGGCGCTCTGCCTTCGGGGCTGTGACTGTTCTTGCACTCAGTGCCTCCATTTGGCGTAACTCGGCACCACTACTTGGCGCACTCGGCATCACCGCTTGGTGTGGTCGTTGTGGCGCATTTGTTGCGGCGCGTCCATAGCGGGCTTGACAAATGTGGAACGCTCGTTCAAGCGCGGACGAGAGGTGCCACGCGAGGTGCCGTGCGATGTGCCCCGCAAAAAAAACACCAACGGCGACGCCGACGCAAATATCTGCGCCGCCGCCGCCGTCGCGACCCCGTCGAATTGCAGAACACTCGTTCAGCGATTTGGGTCGTAGGCGATCTTTTTCCATTGGAGTTTGCCGAACTTGAAGTTCAGCATGAGCACCATAGGAAGCTGCGTGAGTTTGAGGTAACTGATGTTCTCAGAGAAATCAGTCTCGTTGAAGAACGCCACAGAGCGGGTGTCCACGAGGAGCAGCTCGTTGACGACTAAGCCCAGCGTGACGACGCCGACCTTTTGTCCGCTGTAGAGGACGTCCACTTTTCGTTGATAATCAAATTGCAAACCTTGTTTTGCGAGTTCGATCATCAGGCAGTTCTCGTAGATTTTGGCATCGAGACCCGGCCCGACGGTGTTAAGCGCGGTGATGGCGCAGCCAGTCACCTTATAACAGAGGTCTTGCAGTGGTGTTGGCTGGAAAGGCGGTTTGCCTACTTCCTGCTCAACTTTGGGTGTTTGTGTTTCCTGTTCCATTTTTTGTTAGTGGGTTGGATTTTTTTGAGGAATGTGAATGAGAGGGGGACGACGCTGCGAGGAACGTCGCGTGGTGCAAGATATTTTTACGTTGTCTTTGCTTTCCGGCTTTTCCGCCCTCGTGCGATATGTCACTTTCCCGTGCTTCCCGCCACAAGGGGAAATACCAGCAAACACCACCGAACGAATATGCGTCTCCAAACACTTTCCATTTTTGCAATTCTCGCCGCCACTGCCTTTGCCGCCGTCGCGCCCCGCGCTGCCGCCCGCGAGGACAACGTCATCGTGGCATACGTCACGCCCAACGAAATCGCGGTGGAGTCTGGCACGCCAGAAATCGCCTCGCTTGCGCGGCGGGCGTTCGCTGCCCACGGCGGATACAAGCTCGGCGGGGCCAGCGCGACGCGTTCGTTGCGCTTGACGAAGGCCGGCGCGAACGCCGTCAGTTTCGTTTTCCGCGATAGTAAGGGGACGCGGGGAAACTCTGTCTCCGGCGCGACTCTCGCCGACGCCGTGCTGCGCGCCTGCGACGCCGCGCTCGTCATTGACAAGCAGCGTCCGCTCTTCGCCGCAAAAATCGCCTTCGTGAGTGACCGCACGGGCAAGAAGGAAATCTACGCGGGCGATCTTTTTTTCGACACCGTGCGCCAGCTCACCAACTACCGCTCTATCTCCGTCACGCCGCGCTGGACGTTTGACGGCTCAGAGGTGCTTCACACGACTTACGCTAACCGGAACTTCACCGACATCTATGCCGTCAATGCCGTATCGGGCGCACGGCGCGGCGTCATCGTCGGCAAACGCGGCACGGCCACGGGCGCGGTCTCCAATCCGAAAACTGGCCAGGTGGCCTTCGCGTCTTCGGGCTTGGGTGACATGGATATTTTTCTCGCCAACGCCGACGGCAAGGGCATCCGCGTCCTCTTCGGCACCAAAGGCGAGGTGGAGACCGACCCCGCGTGGTCGCCCGATGGCGAGCGGCTGGCGGTGACGAGCGGCGCGACGGGACGCCCGGGCATTCACATCGTCAACAAAAGCGGCGGCGCGGCGCGGCGTGTTTCCACGGGCTTCGGGTATTCGACGGAGCCGTCGTGGAACCCCGTTTTCAAAAACAAAATCGCGTTCACTTACAACAAGAGCGGCGTGTTCAAAATCGGGGTGGTTGACATCGCCTCGGGGCAAGTGGAGCCGCTCGCCACCGCCGGAAATCACCGCTACTCCAATCCGGTTTGGTGCGCGGACGGGCGGCATATTCTCGCGACGCGTGTGTCGGGCGTGACGTCGAGGTTGGTGTTGATTGACGCCGACCCGCGTCAAAAGCAGGTGAAGGAAACCGTCCTCAGCGGCGCACAGATGGCCAACTGTTCCGACGCAGATTACTTCTTGGCGCGGTGAGGCGCGACGTCGGCGGCGACCGTGGCCGACGACAGCGTCGGCGGCGATGGCGGCGACGGCGCGGAAAAAGTTAAGCGGTGAACTCCGCCCACTCGTGCGCGTTGCGGATGAGACGTCCGCCGCGATACTCCGGCGCAAGCAGGGCGGCGAGGTTTGGGTCGGCGAAGCGGCGGCAATGCAGCACCACCTTTGCGCGTTGGTCGGGGGCGCGGACAAGCCGCCCGAGCGCTTGGTTCACTTTGCGCAACGCGGGGAGTAGATACGCGCTGCGAAACGGGTCGCCGTCGCCCGCCCGTTCGCGCAACGCCATTTTTGCGGCGCGCTCGGCAGAGACTTCCGGCAGGCAGGGGCTGACAACCATCGCCCGCGTGATGCGCCCGCCGAGCATGTCAACGCTCTCTGCCAGCCCACCGCCAGCGACGAGGAAGATGGCGTGGGCAAGCAGCAACGCCTCGGTGAGGAAGGCGGCGTTCTCGTCGGGCGTGGCACCACGCGGCTGGACGAATACTTGGAAGCCGGAGTCGAGGGCGGCGATGTAGGTCTTGATGGTTTCCGCGTAGGCGAAGGAGGGGAAGAAGACGGCGGCTGGCTCAGCGGCGGCGAGGGAGAGGACGCTTTCCGCCGTGGCGCGAAAATGGCGCTCGCGGCTTTTGAGGCGCGTGTCAACACGGACGTCTGCGGCGACCTCGTAGGCGTCGAAACGCCAAGGGGCGGCGACCGAGAGGAAGACGGAGTCGGGCGGCGCGAGCGCGGTTGGCGGACGGGAGGGCGGCGCGGTGGGCGGGGTGTTTGCCGACGCGGCGAGGGAGAGGCCCACGGCTTCGGCAAAATCATTGGGCGGCGAGAGGGTCGCCGACATGAGCACGGCGCGGTGAAAGGCGCGGAGGGTTTCGCCGGTCTCGACGGCGGCGTCGAGGCAGGCGGCGCGGAAACAACGCGGACGCGGCGACCAGAAAAAATAGTTTTCCGGCGACGCCTCCAAAATGGGAAGGAGCTGCGCGGGGCGTTCAAGCGCGTCAATGGTGTCTTGGGGAAGCTCGTAGTGAAGCGGGTTTTGCTCCTCCCAGAGGCGGGTGATTTCCGCGCAGTGGTCGCGGGCGAGGTAGAGCGCAAGCGGCTCCAGCGCGTTTGCCTGCGGAAGCGCAGCGAGGAACTCCGCCCACGCCTCCCATTCGCGCAGCCAGCCGCCACGGACTCCGGCGTAGCGGAGGGCGTCGAGGGCGTCGGCAGCGCGGGCAGCGTCGCAAACAATAGAGCGAGCTTCGGCGGCACGCTCGGGGAGGTTGTGCGCCTCGTCGGCGATGAGCAGCGTCGCGGCGGGATCCCAGCCGTCCATGCCGCCGAGAACCCCCGCCTGCCACGGCGAAAAAACATAGTTGTAATCGCAGAGAATTAACTCGGCGAGCGGGAGAAGTGTCTTGGTGATTTCCCAAGGAGGAACGCCGACGCGCTCGCCGAGGGCACGGACGGCAGCAAGCTCGGTCTCGCCGGAGTCGAACAACGCGCCGGGGTCAATCGCGGCGCGACGCCAGTTCTGCACCCAGACCTCCGGTTCGCGGGGGACGCCAGCGACTTCGTGCTCCGCTCGCGAGTGGAGCGTGAGCGCACGCAACGCGCCCGGCTCAGTGAGGCGCGACAGCTCGCGGAGGACTTGGAGGCGACCAGAGTTTTTCCCTGTGACATAGACGATGCGCGAGACTTCGCCGTCGCGCAGGTGGTGCAGCGCGTCAACGAGAGCGAGGGAGGTTTTGCCGAAACCGGTGGGCGCTTCGAGGAGTATGGCGGGCGCGTTTTCGGCGGCGAGTTGGCCAGCAGCGACGTCCCACTCGGCGCGACTTTCCGCAAAGGGGTTGAGGAGGCGGAGGTGTTCAAGGCGCAGGCGGCTGTTCCAGCGCGACTCGGCGAAACGCGCAAACCGGCTGGCGCGTGGAGCAAGCCAAGCGGACGGCGCACCGTCTAACGGAACTTCTTGGATGATGCCCGTGGCGGGTTCCGCGAGCACAAGAACGCCGGTGACGCCGCGCTTCGTGTGCGCGGGTATTTGCGAGAGACCGTGGCAGTAGAGGGCGAGTTGGGTGAAAAAGGCAGGGCGGTTTTCGCGCCAATGCGCAGCGGGGCGGGGCAGCGATTCGGAGACGGTTTTGATTTCGCGCACAACGAGCGGCATATCTGGGTCGGCGGGGATGAACAGCTGGTCGGCGCGCCCCTCGGCGGTGATTGTCCAGCGTTCGCAAAGAAGTGTAGTGCGAACGGAGTGTTCAAACAGCCATTGCCCCGCCGCACCAGAGGGGAAGGAAGCAGAGGCAAGGACGGAGGTGAGCGGTGGGGTGGCGGAGGTGGCGGAAGTGGGTGGTGGTGCGTCGGTGGTGGCGGAGGGAATGGAGGCGGGAATGGGGGTGAAGGCGGAGGGAATGGCGGAGGAGGCGGGAATGGGTGTGTGTGGTGAGGCGGTGGCGGAAAGAGAAGAGGGGGCGGCGGAATCGGTGGACGCTGCGAGGGAGATGGCGGCGGACGTAGCGGAAGGGGAGGGTATGCAGGCGGCGGATGTGGGGACGGGGGAGTCGGAAGAGGGCGGAGTGGAGTTTGGGGTGGTGGTGTGGGAAACGGCGGAGGATGTGGCCGGAGGGGTGGTGGTGGCTGCTGCGTTTTCTACGAGAGAACGAAGGACTTTGTGCCATTCGCGTCCGGCTTCTGCTCGCCATTGTTGTCCGTGACCGAAGCCGGAAGAAACTGGCGGTTCCCCGAATTGGGCGAACTCCCCAGTTGCCATTTCGACACATCGTTTGCCCGGCACAAAGCGCATACCCCTGTAAAAACTTCCCCTCCCAAAAATGCGAGCCTCATCCTCCCTCCCCTCATTTTTTAACCAGGCTAAAAAAAGTTCTTGACTCCCCCTCCACTTTTCATTTTCGCCTGCGCCGAACATTACTCTTCTGTCCAAACAAACCAGAAATCATCCTCATGCCCAAACACCGACCCCTCCGATTCCAATTTTTTAACCAGGTTAAAAAAGGCTCTTGACTCATCCTTAACTTTTCATTTTTTTTCGCGACGAACATCACTTTTGCCCAAACCAACTGAACTCATCCTTATGCCAAAACATAGAACCAAACACCAACGTGCCCGCCGGATAAAGGCCAGCGGCTCAGTCAGCGTTTTTCATTGCGTGTCTCGAACAGTCAATGGAGAGATTTTCCTCTCCGACGCCGAGAAGGACATCATGCAAAAACAACTCCACCAAGTCGCAGACTTCTGCGGCGTCCAAGTCGTGACATACGCCCTTATGGGGAACCATTTCCATGTGCTCGTCAGAGTGCCAGAACAGGGCGAACTCTCCGATGCAGAACTGCTGCGTCGTTACTCCGTGCTTTATCCCAAGCCCACGAAATGGGCACCCGCCGATGTCAAGGTGCTCGCCGAGATGCTCAAGAAGAACGACGAAGAGGCCGAGGCGTGGCGCAAGCAAATGCTGCGTCGCATGGGCGATGTCTCCGAGTTCATGAAGACCTTTAAGCAACGGTTTTCCATCTGGTATAACCGCACACACGAACGTTTTGGAACACTTTGGTCAGAGCGGTTTTCGAGCACTCTCGTGCAGAGCGACAAGTTCTTCGCGATGGAAAGTGCCGCCGCCTACATTGACCTCAACCCCGTCCGTGCGCGCATTGTCGCAGACCCGAAAGACTACCGTTGGTGCGGCTACGCCGAAGCCGTGGCAACGGGTAGCAAGGGCACGATGCGCCGCAATCTCCGCTATGCAGTTTCCTCCGACAATCTCAGCGACGAAGAGATGCTGGATACCTACCGCGTTGTGTTGTTTGGCAAGGGCGCGACGGCAAAACGTGGCGACCCGTCCGCCGCCCGCATCACTCCCGAAGCCGCCCAAGCTGTCGCGGCTTCTGGCGGGAAACTTTCCCACTCGGAACGTCTGCTTACGACGGCCACGCAGTTCACACGTGGCGGTGCCATTGGTGACGCAAAGTTTGTGGGCGCAATCTTGGCGCAATACACTCGCGAGACCAACCGCCGCTCGGGTTGCAAACCCATCCCGTTTGCCGACGCAGATGCGGAGATTTCCGCCGATTGGCCGAAAGATCTCTGTGTCCTACGCCGTCGCAAACACTGAGCATTGCCCCTCCCCCTGAAAACCGCCCGTATCAACTGCCGTTCTTAGGTTTAGAGTCCCCAGCCGCCGCGGAGGGAAGGTTTTAGCAAGGCGGATGCGGCGGGGTCGCCGAGGATTTCTTCTTTAACAGGGTCCCAGCGAATTGTCCGGCCCGTCAAAATTGCGATTTGCCCGAGAAGGCCGGCGCTGGCGGCGCGATGTCCGGCTTCGGCGGGGGCGACCGTTTCGCGACGCGAGAGCGAGGCGTCTATAAAGTTGCGCCAATGGTTGTCGCTTTTGTAAAGGTGCGTCTCGTTTTGACCGATGCTTTCGCGCAAAATGTTCGGGTCGGAGGCGCGTAGCGGGCGGTTGCGCTGGACGTGTAGCCACTTGCCGCCTTCGCCGAAAAAGCGTGTGCCGGAGGCATAATCACTGCCGCCAGAAATGACGACGCCATCGGCGTATTCGCAATCGTAGCGGTAGCTTGTTTCTGCGTCGTAGGGCAATTCGGGCGTGGGGCGCGCATAGGTGCCAGTGCCAGTGATTTTAACAGGGCCGGTGTGGTCGAGACCGAGTGCCCACTGCGCGATGTCGTAGTAGTGTCCGACCCAATCCATGAGCGGCCCGCCTCCGAAGTTGAGCACGAGACGCCAGTTATAGTGCGTGATGCCCGGATGATAATCGCGCCAAGTGGCGGGGCCGACCCATGTGTCGTAGTCGAGACTGGCGGGCGGGCTACCGATACTGCCGCCGGCACTGTGGTAATTCGCGCCGCTGAAACCGCCTGTGCCGACCTCCACGCGCTGCACTTTGCCGATACGCCCGTTGCGCACCAGCTCGCAGATGTGGCGGAAATACGGCAGCGAGCGTTGCCAACTTCCTGTCTGCCAAGCGACGCCGTGCTGCGCCACGGCCTTCACGATAGCGCGCCCTTCCCAAATGGTGTGCGCGAGCGGTTTTTCGCCCCAAATAGAAATACCAGCGCGAGCGGCGGCGACGGACATCGCGCCGTGCCAGTGGTCGGGCGCGGCGAGTATCACGGCATCGAGTTTTGCCTTGGCAAACATCTCGCGAAAATCGCCGTAATCTTTGGTGCCCTTTTGTTTATGGTGCTGGTTAACATCGCGGACAAACGAGTGGCGGCGGTTGCTGTCCACTTCGCAAACGGCGACCGTTTGCACATTGGCAAATCGGCAACGTTGCCAGTTGAAGTGTCCCTGTTTTGCGCCGACGACGCCGAGTTGGACGCGGTTTGACGGTGCCACGGCACCAGCACGCCCGATTGCCGGCGCAGGGATGAGCGCGGGAAACGCGAGGCTCGAAGCGAGCGCGAGACCGGAGTTGCGGAGAAAGCGGCGGCGCGTAAGTGCGTCGGTTGCGGCGAATGTGTTTGCGGACATATTTTTTTGGTGGCGGACGGAAACAAGCCTGCGTGGCGAAAGTTCCGTCCCGTTGTGCTTCGTTTCGTTGTGTGTAACTGCTGTTCTTACTGTTCTTAGTTTTCTCCCGCTTACTTTTCTGTGTTTTCCTCGTGGAAAAAGTTAACGAGGTCGGGCTTCTCTTTTGTTTCAAACATGCCAATCGAAAAAGCGTCGTCCACGAAGGCGCGCATGGAGGCACGGTCAACTTTTGTTGTAAAAGTGATATTCTTAAAAGCGGAGGCGACGAGTTTGGCGTCAAGTTTTGTCCCCGTGAGACGTTCAAGACCCCTGTGTAAATAACCGAGCGCAGCGTCTGGATTTTTGTTCATCCAGTCTGTCAATTCGCCGTGTGCTTTTACAAAAGCGCGGACAAGAACGGGCTGCGTTTGCAAGGTTCGCTCGCAGGTCGCGATAAGGGTCGTGATGTCGGGAAAATCGCGTTTAACGGGGACGATTTTTCCGCCTTTTGCGACGAGGCGGGAGACCCACGGCTCGACCGTCCATGCGGCGTCAATATCTTTTTGCCCGAAAAGCTGCACAAGCTCAGGGTTTTGCATGGGGACAATCGCCGCCTCGCCGCCAGTTTTGTGAACCTTCAAACCGCCCTTGACGAGCCACACGCGGCAGGCGACATCCTGCGTGTTGCCGTATTGGGGAGTGCCGATTTTTTTGCCCTTGAAGTCGGCGGCCTGTGGCACGGGAGAAAGCGCAAGTTCGGGTTGGGCGACGAGTGCGCTGCCGCCCGTGGCGGAGCCAGTGAGCTGCCGGATGTCTTTGCCTCCGCGTCGCACGTAGGCGTTGAGCGCGGGGTTGGGGCCGACGTAGGAGACGTCAATGCTCTCAATGAGCAGCGACTCCATCGCGGTGGGGCCGGCGTTGAACGGGAGCCACCGGAGCGTGACTCCGGCGGGCATTCGTGGCGCATACCAGCTTTTGCCCTCGGCTTCCATTTGTTGGGCGATAATCGCTTGCGCGTGGGTGATGTTCGGAAAAAAACCGACGCGCAAAACTTTTGCGGGGTCTTCTTTTTTTCCGCAACCTGCAAGGAACACGGCAAGCAGGAGTGCAAGCGCAGGCAAACGCGATAGTAAGAGAGTGGAACGAGTTTTCATATTCATAGCGGTCGCGACACTGGCGACGGCGTCTGGCCATGCAAGCACGAAATGGATGCAAGTGAAAAAAGGGCCTGTCCCTTTTTGAGTGCCAAGTTCCTTCCCCGATTTGTCCGCGCCCTCGCGGGGTTGGAACTGAAGGCGGTTTCCCCGAGGTATCTCTCCCAATGTGCCACTTGTAGCGCACATAAATCAAAACGCAACTCTCGGATGTCCAAAATCTTGTGAAAAGTTGCCAGTATTAACTTCCGTTTTTAGAATAATCCTTCCTCCCGTCCCGAATAATTTACCAGGCTAAAAAAAATATTTGACACGATGCATGACCCAAGCAGGGAACGAATGAGCACAAGCACAGTGCTGGCGCGAGCAACGTATTTGGTGCTGACGACAATCGTGTCGTCTTGCTTGTGGCGCAGTGTTTTTGTTTCGCTCATGCCCCGTCCTGAATAATTTACTAGGCTAAAAAAAATATTTGACACGATACATGGCCCAAGCAGGGAACGAATGAGCACAAGCACAGTGCTGGCGCGGGCAACGTATTTGGTGCTGACGACAATCGTGTCGTCTTGCTTGTGGCGTGGTGTTTTTTGTCTCCTTCATGACCAATACCGTTCAAGTAGTGCGAAAATACGAGAATAGCCTTTGAAACGGAGGGTGCATCGTAGCGCTGAAGGCGCGGCTTCATAATAGCATATCGCGAAGCAATATGATACACGACAGCGGTTCTCAGCGGGCTGTAAGCCCGCCTCAACCTTCGTTCTGAACGCCACCCTCGCACCACCGCCGCCTACCGCCATTGCGTTAAGGTGGGCTTACAGCCCACAGTGGAGAAACCGCCCATTATCCTATGGCGTTGCCATAGGCTATTATGAAGCCGCGCCTTCAGCGCTCCAAGCCACGCACGGTTTAGGCTAAAAAAATATTTGACACGATACATGGCCCAAGCAGGGAACGAATGAGCACAAGCACAGTGCTGGCGCGGGCAACGCATTTGGTGCTGACGACAATCGTGCCGTCTTGCTTGTGGCGTGGTGTTTTTTGTCTCGTTCATGACTAATACCGTTCAAGTAGCGCGAAAATACGAGAATAGCCTTTGAAACGGAGGGTGCATCGTAGCGCTTGCAAGGAACAGACTGTAATGTGTTGTTTTTCAACGAATTACAAAACCGAAATTTTGGGCATTTTTAGTGACTAACACAAACGTCTGACACCCCAAGTTCCTTCCCCGATTTGTCCGCGCCTTCGCGGGGTTGGAACTTGCAAGGAACAGACTGTTAATGTATTGTTTTTCAACGAATTACAAAACCGAGATTTTGGGCATTTTTAGCGACTAACACGAACGTCTGAACCCCAAGTTCCTTCCCCGATTTGTCCGCGTCCTCGCGGGGTTGGAACTGAAGAGCGACATCCGCAAGAACCGATTCAACCTTTTCTTGTCGAGGAAAGGTTACGCGAACCAAGTCCAAGTTGACGGACAAAACGCTTTCCTCACCTCTCCAATCTTGCCGTTTTGGAAGCCGCACACTGGGCAAAACTACTCCTACCTCCACGAGCTTGGGCACCCGGGCGGACGCCGCCGCGACAAGAACCTCCGGCTCCGAACCACGGAGGTGAACGCTGACTTCTCGCCCGCCGCCAATGCTATAATCCTAAAAACGGTAGTTGAGTCGGGTCGTCTTGCGGAAGCTGTTATGGCATCTGCACTTGTTGGCTTTGTTTGACGCACCAACAGGTGCGCCTTCACAAATCCACCAAGCGCATCTGCCACAACATCTTCTCGCAATACTTCCCCTCCAACCGCCGTTCTTAGGATAAAGATCCAAAGCGAAAAACACGCCAACGCTGCCGTGCGCGACGCCATCGTCCGTGCTGGCGGAAGCACCGAAGCGGTCGCAGCCGCCAAATGGCTTGGCGATTTCCAAATCAAAGAAGGTTACATCCGCCCAATGGTGGAAGAGGAGATTTCCCGTCGCGTAGGCTGGCGACGTTTCCTGCCGACGGCGCACTCGCGCCGTGCCTGCCGCCAAGCAGCAAAGGCGTTTTTCCTCGAAAACCCCGAAGCACAAAAAGCCACCCGCACGAACTACTCCGCCGCCGCCTGCGACCTCACACATCTTTGACCCGCCCCGCCATCCCGTCCCGTCCCCCGCCGTCCCGTGCCGCTTTCCGCCGCTTGACCCGCGCCGCCCCTTCGCCTTTATACATCCCCGCGCTGCCCATTCCTGCGGCACCGTTCCTGCTAACACAAACATTCCGACACCATTCACACACCGCACACCGCATCACCACACGTCACATCACCGCATCACCGCACACCGCATCACCACACACCACACCATCATCGCATCCATGAACCAATCCGCCACCGCCACCACTGCCTCCGCCAAAAACAAAACCGCCGCCGCCCTCGCCGCCGCCCGTGCGCCTGCTCCCGCGTCCCCCCTCGCGCCCGCTCTCGCGCCTGCCTGTGCCGCTCTTGCCGAGGAGTCTTACTCTGAGGAACCGCGCCGCGACCCAGCCGCCATCCGCCAAGCCATTCTCCACTACCTCCGCTGCTCGCTTGCCCGCGACACCTCTACTGCCCGCCTCCACGATTGGTGGCTCGCCACCTGCCAAATGGCGCAGGCGCGCACACTCGACCGCCTCATCCGCACCCAAGCTGCGCACAACACCGCCAACACCCGCCGCGTCTATTACCTCTCTCTCGAATACCTCATGGGGCGTCTCCTGCGGAATAACCTCACCAACGACGGCATCTACGAGAGCACCGCCGAAGCCCTCCGCCAACTCGGCCTCGACATCAACAGCCTCCTCAACGAAGAGCCAGACATGGGCCTCGGCAACGGCGGCCTTGGGCGTCTCGCCGCCTGTTTCCTCGACTCGCTTGCCACCCTCGATTACCCCGCCATCGGCTACGGCATCATGTATGAATACGGCCTCTTCCGCCAATCCTTCGAGAAGAACCGTCAAGTCGAAAATGCCGACAACTGGCTTCCCACCGCAAACCCGTGGCCTGTGCGCCGCCCCGAGTTTTGCCAGACCGTCCCCCTCTACGGGCGCGTCGAAATGCGCTACAACGACTCCGGCAACCTTACCCCCGCGTGGCTCCACTCGCGCTCCATCGTTGGCATCCCCTGCGACATCCCCGTCGTCGGCTACGACACCGGCACCGTCAACTTCCTGCGCCTCTGGGAATCTCGCGCCTCAAACGAGTTCGACTTCCAGCTCTTCAACCAAGGCGACTACGCCGACGCCGTGCGCCAAAAAACCGCCGACGAGACCTACTCAAAAGTCCTTTATCCAAACGACAAGACCGCCACGGGGCGCGAACTCCGCCTTGTCCAGCAAATTTTCTTCGTCTCCTGTTCCCTGCAAGACCTCATCCGGCGTTTCAAGCGCGACAACACCGCGCCCGACGGCAAAGCGCGCTGGGAAGTCTTCCCCGAAAAAGTCGCCATCCAGCTCAACGACACCCACCCCGCCGTCGCCGTCGCCGAGCTAATGCGCCTGCTCATTGACACCGAGCACCTCGGCTGGGACGCCGCGTGGTCAATCGCCACCCGCGTCTTCGCCTACACCAACCACACCCTCCTCCCCGAAGCCCTCGAAAAATGGAGCGTCCCGCTTTTTGAAAAAGTTCTCCCTCGCCACCTCCTCATCATCTACGAAATCAACCGCCGCTTCCTTGCCCTCGTCGAAGCGCGTTGGCCGGGCGACGACACCAAAAAACGCGCCCTCTCCCTCATCGAAGAAGGCCGCGTGCAGACCGTCCGCATGGCACACCTCGCCGTCGTCGGCAGCCACGCTGTCAACGGCGTCGCCGCCCTCCACAGCCAACTCCTCACCGAAAGCCTCTTCGCAGATTTCGCCGCCCTCTGGCCGACTCGTTTTCAAAACAAAACCAACGGCATCACCCCGCGCCGCTGGCTACGTGCCTGCAATCCCGCACTCGCTGCCCTGATAGACGCCCGCCTCGGCAAGGGTTGGACGAAGAACCTCGAGGCTGTCCGCGGTCTCGAAAAATGGGCGGACGACCCCGCCTTCCAAGCCGAGTTCATGGCCGTCAAACACGCTGCCAAGGAGCGCCTCGCTGCCGTCATCGAGAAACTCTGCGCCGTGCAAGTTTCTCCCGACGCCCTCTTCGACGTCCAAATCAAACGCCTCCACGAATACAAGCGTCAGCACCTCAACCTGCTTCACATCCTCACCCTCTACCGGCGTCTTCTCAACAACCCTGCGCTCAACATCGCGCCGCGCGTTTTCATCTTTGGGGCCAAAGCTGCCCCGGGCTACGACCTCGCCAAAGACATCATCCACGCCATCAACGCCGTCGCTGCCCGCATCAACGCCGACCCCCGCGTCGGCGGCAAAATCAAGGTCGCCTACCTGCCCGACTACTGCGTCACGCTCGCCGAGCAAATCATCCCTGCCGCCGATATTTCTGAGCAAATCTCTACTGCGGGCAAAGAGGCGAGTGGCACGGGCAACATGAAGCTCGCCCTCAACGGTGCGCTCACCCTCGGCACCCTCGACGGTGCCAACGTCGAAATCATGGAAGAAGTCGGCGCGGACAACATTTTCATCTTCGGCATGGACGTCAACGAGGTCCATGCCCTCTGGGCGCGTGGCTACAACCCGCGTGAAATCTACGAGCGCGACACCGAGTTGCGTGAAGTTCTCAACTGGCTCGCGTCTGACTATTTCACGCCCGACGAACCTCACTCGCTTGCCCCTGTCGTCGCCAGTCTGCTCGACCACGGCGACCCCTTCCTCGTCTTGGCGGATTACCGTGCCTACGTCGAGGCGCAGGAGCGCGTGAACGCTGCCTACTTGGACAAAGCGCAATGGGCGCGCATGGCGGTTTTGAACACCGCCCGAGTCGGCAAGTTTTCTTCTGACCGCACCATCCGCGAATACGCCGACGAAATCTGGCACATAAAACCCCTGCCTGTGAAGTAAGCCCTGCAAGTAAAAAATGGCGATAGCGCTGCCTGAGCACTGTCCCCAAGCACCGTCTAAACGCCGTCCGCAGGGCAGGGTGCCCAGCATGGGGGGGAGCGCTGCCCAGTGTCTGCGGCACCCGTGAAGGTCCCTCCGCGTGCCCCCCTTCTTGCGCGCTTCCTCGCCAGCGTCCGTGAAGGTCCGTGAAAGTCCGTGTTTGTCCGTGCCTGTCCGTGTCCCTGCTCGCCCTCACGCCACCCATCTCCCAAAATCCTACATTTTAGTAGGAACGTCTCAAAATGCCTACGTGCAGGTAGCATCCTCACCAACTCCCGCCGCCACTTCCCCACCATCTCTCGCCCCGCTTCACCACCAACTCTCGCCTGCCAAAAAAATATCTCCCTTTGCCTCAAAAAGTTACAAAACATTTCCCGCACTCATTTCTGCGTCTGGCACGGCGGCTGCTATGTCTGGCGGCGTTCACACAGTAACGAACAACACACAACGAACAACGAACAACGAACAACAAACCACACACAACAAACCACACACACAATAACATCATGCGAAAAGTTGCCATTTATGGAAAAGGTGGGATAGGAAAATCCACCACCACGCAAAACACCGTCGCCGCGCTCGTCGAGATGGGGAAAAAGGTCATGGTCGTCGGTTGCGACCCCAAGGCCGATTCGACCCGCCTCCTCCTCGGCGGCCTCGCCCAACGCTCCGTTCTCGATACACTTCGCGAAGAAGGCGAAGACGTTGAACTCTCCGACATCCGCTCGGCAGGGTTCTGCAATAGCCTCTGCGTCGAGTCCGGCGGCCCCGAACCGGGAGTCGGCTGCGCAGGGCGCGGGATTATCACCTCTATTAACATGCTTGAACAACTCGGCGCATACGACGACAGCGAACAGCTCGACTACGTGTTTTATGACGTGCTCGGCGACGTCGTTTGCGGCGGGTTCGCGATGCCAATTCGCGAAGGCAAAGCCGAAGAAATCTATATCGTCTGTTCAGGCGAAATGATGGCGATGTATGCCGCGAACAACATCTCAAAAGGTATTTTGAAGTTTGCCCAAACCGGCGTCGTGCGCCTCGGCGGGCTTATTTGCAATAGCCGCAAAGTAGATAACGAATGCGAAATGATTGAGAAGTTCGCAGAAAAACTTGGCACACAAATGATTCATTTTGTGCCGCGTAATAACGACGTGCAACGCGCCGAAATTCACCGCAAAACAGTTATCGAATGGAACAAGGAATGCGAACAGGCCGACGAATACCGCGCCCTCGCAAAAGCGATTGACGAAAACAAAAAACTCGTCGTCCCCAAGCCGCTCACCATTCAAGAACTCGAAGACCTCCTCATGGCCTACGGCCTGCTAAACTAAAAACAAAAAAACGCGGCTTGTGCTGATAATTTAACAACAAAAGGCGCGGGGATTGTGAACAGAAATCCGTTTGCCGAAATTTCTTTGGAAAGAATTTCTCCCGCGCCTTCTGTTGTTTTAATTCGCACCAGATGCACCCACCAACTCCATTTTTTACACCTCTTTTTTTTCATCACCGACAACTTGCATTTATTCACTCACTCACACACTTAACAACAACACACACAACAACATGTCCTCTATTAGTCCAGAACCAGAATCCGGCGTTTCTGACGCCACCGACACCGAAGCACTTGCGCCGCCACCGCCCGGCAGTTCCGCCGAACACGCCGCCTCGATTAACGCCGCCGAGGCGCGCGAGAAGATGATTGAGATTTATCCAGATAAAACAAAGAAAAAACGCGCTAAACAATTTCTTCTCAACGACCCGGAAAGCCCGCAGCCTATCGCGGCCAACACACGCACCGTTCCGGGAATAATCACCCAGCGCGGCTGCACTTACGCCGGCTGTAGAGGCGTCGTTATCGGCCCGATGCACGACGTGCTCCACATAACGCACGGCCCTATCGGCTGTTCGTTTTATTCATGGCAGACGCGCCGCAATCTCGCCCGCCCGCGCCCGGGAGATGTCAACTATCTCCAATACTCTATGACAACCGATATGATGGAGGACGAGATTATATTCGGCGGCGAAAAGAAACTTGCCGCCGCCATTCGCGAAGCATACAAAATTTTCAAACCCAAAGCCATCGCTGTCTATGCGACTTGCCCAGTCGGCCTCATCGGCGACGACATCCACACCGTTTGCCGCCTCGCAAAAGCGGAACTCGGAATTAACGTTTTCGGTTTCTCTTGCGAAGGTTACAAAGGCGTCTCCCAATCCGCTGGGCACCACATCGCAAACAACGGCGTTTTCAAACACATGGTCGGTCTTGACGACACGCCCGACGACGCCGAGTTTCGTATGAACATGCTCGGCGAATATAACATCGGCGGCGACGCTTGGGAGATTGACACACTGTTGCGCAAATGCGGCATACATGTCACCGCCACACTCTCCGGCGATATTTCTTACGAGCAAGTTGTGAAGGCGCACACCGTTGACCTCAACGTCGTGCAATGCCACCGCTCGATTAACTACATGGCGGATATGATGGAAACAAAGTTCGGTATTCCCTGGTTCAAAGTGAACTTCATAGGCGCTAACTCAACCGCAAAATCGCTGCGAAAAATCGCAAAGTTTTTTGACAGTAAAAAACTCACCGACCGTGTTGAAGAAGTTATCGCACAAGAGTTGTCGGTGCTGCGCCCCATCATGGACGACGTCAAATCGCGCTGCGCCGGAAAAACCGCCGCGCTCTTTGTCGGCGGCTCGCGCGCACACCATTATCAAGACCTCTTCCGCGACATCGGAATGACCGTTATCGCTGCTGGCTATGAGTTTGCACACCGCGACGACTACGAAGGCCGCGATGTCCTCCCCACTATAAAAATTGACGCCGACTCGCGTAACATCGAGGAACTTACCGTCGAAGCCGACCCCACACGCTACCGTCCGCGCAAAACGGAGGAGCAAAAAGCTGCGTTGGAAGCTGGCGGATTTTCTTTCCGCGACTACGAAGGCATGATGAAAGAGATGCGCAAAGAGAGTCTTGTGATAGACGATATTTCGCACCACGAAATGGAGAAGCTCATAGAAATCTACAAGCCGGATGTCATCGGCTCCGGGATAAAAGAGAAGTTCATCATAGAGAAACTCGGTGTGCCGTGCAAACAGCTGCACAGCTACGATTACAGCGGCCCCTACGCAGCCTTCACGGGAGCGGGGAATTTCTACAAGGAAATAGACCGCATGGTGAACACAAAAGTCTGGCGACTTGTCACTGCTCCTTGGAAAAGCGACCCCACCGTCCCGCCCAAACCCGTCTATAGGCCGCGCGTTCGCGGCGGTGGCTTCGAAGATGAAGGTGCCGCAAAAAATTGGAAACGTGGATAACTTTTAACACACACTTAACATACACTCTTTTTAACAAAAAAGCAACACAACAAACAACAACAAAACAACACACACACAATATGCTCAACGCCACTACCGCCGAAATCGTCGAACGAAAAGCGCTTCGCGTGAACGCCGCCAAAACCTGCCAGCCCATTGGTGCTATGTATGCCTCTCTGGGCATCCACGGCTGTATGCCGCACAGCCACGGTTCGCAGGGATGCTGCTCTTATCACCGCTCGCACCTCACGCGCCACTTCAAAGAGCCAGTTGTCGCTACAACAAGCTCTTTTACGGAGGGCGCGTCGGTCTTTGGCGGTCTCGCCAATCTGACGCAAGCGCTCCGCAACATCTTCACGATTTATAATCCCGACATCGTCGCCGTCCACACGACTTGTCTCTCCGAAGTCATCGGCGACGACATCCCGACGATTGTCAAACGCGCCACCGAAGAAGGCGTTGTTCCAGAGGGGAAAATCGTTATACACGCCAACACTCCCAGCTTTGTCGGTTCGCACATCACTGGCTTTTCAAACATGGTGAGTGCTATCATAAAATACCTTTCGGAGAAAAGTTCGCCCAAGGAGCAAATCAACATTATCCCGGGTTTTGTCGAACCCGCCGACATGCGCGAAATCAAACGTCTCGCCAACCTGATGGGCGTCGCAAATGTCTTGCTTCCTGATACATCGGGAGTGCTCGACGGCGGCCTCGACGGCACTTACGAGATGTTTCCCAAAGGCGGCACTACGCTGCCAGAAATCCGCAGCACAGGCGACAGCCAAGCCACAATCGGCCTCGGCCATTTCACTGGGCACCCGGGCGCACTCACCTTGGAGACGAAGCACAACGTCCCCGCCACCTTGCTCGAATTGCCAATAGGCGTCGGCGCAACTGACGCTTTTATACAGACACTCCGCGCTTTCTCTAAAGACGGCGCAGTCGCGGCGCAAATCGAGACAGACCGCGCCCGCCTTATAGACGCCATCAGCGACATGCAGCAATACTTCCACCAAAAGCGAGTCGCCGTCGCGGGCGACCCCGACCAAGTTATTGCACACACGCAGTTCCTCCTCGAGCTTGGGATGAAGCCTGTCTATGTAATCACAGGAAGTCTCGGAAATCACTTTGAAAAACGTCTCCATGAATTGCTCGACCCAGTTGTTCCAGAGGCGAAAATAAAACAACAGTCCGACTTTTTTGAGTTACATCAATGGATAAAGAACGAACCCGTTGACCTGATAGTTTCCAACACCTACGGGAAGTATATAGCGCGGGTTGAAGACATCCCGTTAGTGCGTGTCGGCTTCCCGATTTTAGACCGTGTCGGGCACCGCTTTTTCCCGACTGTCGGCTACACAGGCGCGTTGCGTCTGATAGACATGATAACAAGTGCACTCTTCGATAAAAAAGACCGTTCCTGTGCCGAGGAATGGTTCGAACTGGTGATGTAGTAAGCGCCATAAATAAACAATGGAAACGCCACGCAACGACAACCCGCCACCCACCGCCGCCTGCGGCATCGAAGCGAGCGCTTGCGCCGCCGCGAGTCTGGCGGGTTGCGCGTGTAACCCCGCCTCGCTCGCAAATCTCCGCGCCGCCGCAAACCGCCCCGACAACGACCCCGCCCGCCCAGCCATTCGCGTCCGCCCCGCCGTGCGTGGCGACGCCGTTTTGCTCTGGCAAATGGTCTGTGAGCTTGCCGCTTACGAGAGCCTCTCGCACGAGATAGAGTCAACTCCGCAAGCCTTCGCCGCTCACTTTTTCGGCGAAAAGCCGCTCGCCTTTGCCCACCTCGCGCTCTACCACGGCATCCCCGCCGGTTTCGCCGTGTGGTATCCTACCTATTCGACTTTTGCCGGACGCGCCGGTGCGTTTCTTGAAGACCTCTACACGCGCCCCGCTCTGCGCCGCAAAGGCGTCGGCATGGCACTGCTCAACGCCGCCGCCGACGCCGCCGCCGCCCAAGGTTGCAGCCGTCTCGAATGGCGTGCCCTCAAATGGAACAAGCCCGCGCTCGATTTCTACCAATCCATAGGTGCCGCCCCGCTCTCCGAGTGGGTCGTCCTGCGCCGCGATATATTACCCACTGCCACTTCCGTTACCGACACCGCCGTCGCCGACACCGCCGTCGCTGACAACGCCGCCGCTGCTCCCGCTCCCACCGCCGCCGCTACTCACCCGCCACCCGCCCAATGACCGCCGTCGCCGACACCATCAGCATTTTGCCCGCCCGCGCTGCCTCCGTCACTGTTGCCGGAAACAACCCTGCTACCGCCGCGCCGCTTGCCTGCGACCGCAACAGCCTCGCTGGCTCCGTCACCCAACGCGCCTGCGCGTTTTGCGGCTCGCGGGTCATCCTCTATCCCGTCGCCGACGCCCTCCACCTCGTCCACGGCCCGATTGGTTGCGCCGCCTACACATGGGACATCCGCGGTGCGCAAAGCAGCGGCCCACAACTTTTCCGTAACAGCTTTTCCACCGACCTGCGCGAACTCGATGTCATCTACGGCGGCGAAAAAAAACTTGGCGCTGCCCTGCGCGAGCTTATCGCCCGCCACGCCCCCAAGGCCGCATTCGTCTATTCCACGTGCATCGTCGGCCTCATCGGCGACGACGTGGAGGCCGTCTGCAAAAGCGTCGCTGCCGACACCGGTATCCCCGTCATCCCCGTCGCGTCCGAAGGTTTCAAGGGCACAAAAAAAACGGGTTACCGCGCTGCCTGCGATGCCCTGTGGCGGCTCGTCGGCAGTGGCGACACCGCCGACATCCCGCCCGTGAGCATCAACCTGCTCGGCGACTTCAACATCGCCGGCGAGACATGGATTGTGCGCGACTACTTCACGCGCATGGGCGTCCACATCGTCGCCACCCTCACGGGCGACGGGCGTGTTGACGCCATCCGCCGCTGCCACGGCGCGAAACTCAACCTCGTGCAATGCTCCGGCTCGATGACGCCCCTCGCCAAAATGTTGGAGGCGCAGCACGGCATCCCGTTCAAGCGCGTCTCGTTTTTCGGCATCGAAGACGTGTCTGCCGCGCTCTACGAGACCGCCGCTTTTTTCGCCGCGCAAGACCCCGAACTGCCCGCCCGCACGCAAACACTCGTGCGCTCGGAAATCGAAGCCGTCATGCCGGAGCTACGCCGCATCCGCGCCGAGCTGGCGGGCAAAAAGGCCGCCATCTACGTCGGCGGCGCGTTCAAAGCCTTCTCGCTCGTCCGCGCCCTGCGCACACTTGGGATGACCACCGCGCTCGTCGGCACGCAGACTGGCGACAAAGAGGACTACGCGCTGCTGCGCCAAATGTGCGACCCGGGAACCATCATCGTTGACGACTCCAACCCGCTCGAGCTTGCCAAGTTTTGCCTCGAAAAAGACGTGGACCTCTTCATCGGCGGCGTCAAAGAACGCCCCATCGCCTACAAACTCGGCATAGGTTTTTGCGACCACAACCACGAGCGCAAAGAGGCACTCGCGGGCTATGTCGGCATGGTGAACTTCGCCCGCGAAGTCCGCGCCAGCGTGCTCTCGCCCGTCTGGCAACAAACCCCGCGCCGCGCAAATGCCGCCGCCAACGCCGTTGCCGCCGCCGCCGTTGCCGTTGCCACCGCCGTCCCGCCGCCGCCGCGTCGAGTGCCTGTCGCCCGCGCCCGCGCTGCCGCCACCTACCCCAACGCCACCACCAACGCCTGCAAACTCTGCACCCCGCTTGGTGCCTGTCTCGTGTTTCGCGGAGTGCGTGGCGCGATACCTTTTCTCCACGGCTCGCAAGGCTGCGCCACCTACATCCGGCGCTACGTCATCAGCCATTTCCGCGAACCGATGGACATCGCCGCCTCCAACTTCTCGGAGTCCAGCGCGATTTTTGGCGGCGGGCTGAACGTCCGCATCGGCCTCGAAAACGTCATCCGCCAATACAAACCAGAGCTTGTCGGCCTCGCCACCACTTGCCTCAGCGAGACCATAGGCGAAAACCTCGCCGGGCACCTGCACGACTTCCACGAAGAGCACCCCGCCGGCGTCGAGGGCGTCGCCATCCCGCCTATTGTCTCCGTCTCTTGCGCGAGCTATCGCGGCACACACGCCAACGGTTTCCACAAAGCCGTCCGCGCACTCGTGGAAACACTCGCCGCGCCCGCCACCGCCGACACCGCCGCCACCGCCGACAACGCCGCCGCGCCAACCGCGCCAACCGCCGCCCGCCCCGTCGCGCTTTTCCCCGGAATGCTCTCGCCTGCTGACCTGCGCGAATTGCGCCGCATCGCTGGCTACTTCGACATCAGCCCGACGATTTTGCCCGATTACAGCGACACCCTCGACGGCCCCTCTTGGGCGGACTACCAGAAACTTCCCGCTGGCGGAACCGCCGTCGCCGACATCCGCGCCCTCGCCAACGCCGCCGCCGCCGTCGAGTTCGGGCGCACACTCGCCTACGCCCCAGCCACCGCCGCCACCGTGCTCGCCTCGCGCTGCGGCGTCGCCGCGCACCGCCTCGGTATGCCCATAGGCGTGCGCGAGACCGACCGCTTCCTCGGCGTCCTCGCCGCGCTCGCCGGCCTGCCGCAAATCCCCGCGCCGCTCGCCGCCGAGCGCGGGCGTCTCACCGACTCGTGGGTGGACGGCCACAAATACATTTTCGAGAAACGCGCCGTCGTCTATGGCGAGGAAGACCTCGTCGTCGGCCTCGCCGCATTGCTCGCCGAAATCGGCGTCACGCCTGTGCTGTGCGCCAGCGGCGGGCGTAGCGGAGGTTTCGCCGCCGCCATCGCCGACGTCGCCCCCGAGACCACAGGAAAAATCCTCGTGCGCGAGGGCGCAGACTTTTCCGAAATCGAAGCCGACGCCGCGACGCTACGCCCCGACTTCCTCCTCGGCTCCAGTAAGGGGCAAGCGCTCGCCCGACGCCTCGGCGTGCCGCTCGTGCGCTGCGGCTTCCCCATTCACGACCGCATCGGCGGCCAGCGCGTCCTCCACGTCGGCTACGCCGGCGCACAGTCACTTTTTGACCGCATCGTCAACGCCGTCCTTGAGCGCAAACAAGCCGCCTCCGAGGTCGGCTATTCCTACCTTTAACCACCAACACGGAGACCTACCAAACGCATGATAGACCTGAGTCAACATCCCTGTTTCAACAAAGACTCTCACCACACACACGGGCGCGTCCACCTGCCTGTCGCCCCGCGTTGCAACCTCCAATGCAACTTCTGCAACCGCAAGTTTGACTGCATGAACGAGAGCCGCCCGGGCGTCACGAGTGCCGTCCTCGCCCCGCAACGCGCCGCCGATTACCTCGACGACGTGCTGCGGCGCGTCCCGAACATCGCAGTCGTCGGCATCGCCGGCCCGGGCGACCCGTTTGCCAACGCCGAGGAGACCCTCGCCACGCTCACCGCCGTCCGCCGCCGCCACCCGCAGATACTCCTGTGTCTCGCCACAAACGGCCTCGCCATCGGCCCGCACATCGCCGCGCTCGCCGCGCTCGAAGTCAGCCACGTCACCATCACCATCAACGCCGTTGACCCGCTCATCGGCGCAAAAATCTACGCATGGGTGCGCGACGGCCACCGCCCCATGCGCGGCATTCCCGCCGCCCAGCTTCTTCTCGACCGCCAGCTCGACGCCGTGCGCCAGCTCAAGGAGCGGGGGATTGTCGTGAAAATTAACACCATCATCATGCCCGGCGTGAACGACAGCCACATCGGCGAAGTCGCCAAAACCGTCGCCGCTCTCGGTGCCGACATCATGAACTGCATGGCGTTTTTGCCTGTCGAGGGCGCTGTGTTTGAAGACCTCCCGCCGCCCGACGCCAAGCTCGTCGCGGGCACGCGCCTGCTCGCCGAACGCCACCTGCCGCAGATGACGCACTGCGCCCGTTGTCGCGCCGATGCCGTCGGTCTCATTGACGAGGGGATGACGCCGGAGCATCTTGGCGCGTTGGCGCGTTTCTCGCGTCCCGAGGCCGACCTCTCGGCTCGTCCTTACATTGCGGTTGCTTCGCAGGAGGGGATGCTCGTGAACCAGCATCTTGGCGAAGCTGCCCGTGTGCTGGTTTTTCGCCAAGACGCCGAGACGCCTTCCGGTTTCAAATACATCGAGACCCGCCGTGCTCCCGAACCCGGTGCCGGTCCTGCCCGTTGGGCTGAGTTTGGCGACATCCTGCATGATTGCCGTGCCTTGCTCGTCTCTGCTGCTGGCCCCCAGCCCAAGCGTGCCCTTGAGGCGCGTGGTGTGCGTGTGATTGAAATGGAGGGCATGATAGAAGACGGCCTCGATGTCGTTTTTAACGACAAGCCCATGCCTCCTGTCCTCGCCCGTCGTTTCTCCGGCTGCGGTTTCTCCTGCAAGGGCACCGGCACCGGCTGCGGATAAACGGGAGACCGCCCACCAACGCGCCGAAAGACCAGAAGACCATAAGACCAGAAAGACCTATAAGACCTATACGACCTATACGACCTATAGGTCCTATTCGACCTATCCGACCCAGTAGCCATCTGGCCACGAGAAGCCCCCCGCTCCTCGCCCCTCGCCCGCCCGCTCACCCCCCTCCCGCCCTCACCCCAAAAATCCTGTCAGGCTCTCGGTTGGCGAGGTCGGCGAGGCTGCGAAGTTTTGTGCGGGCAAGCCGCACTCGAAGGCGAGGCGCCCTGCTTCCACTGCGAGCTTAAATGCCCGACCTGCAGCTACGGGGTCGGCGGCGGCGGCGAGCGCGGTGTTCACCAACACCGCGTCTGCGCCAAGCTCCATCGCCTCGGCGGCGTGAGAGGGTGCGCCCAAACCCGCGTCAACGATGACTGGCACCTTTGCCTGCGCGATGATGATGGCGATGAAGTCGCGGGCGCGCAGACCGAGGTTCGAGCCTATGGGAGCACCCAGCGGCATGACGGCGGCGGCACCGACGTCTTCGAGGCGTTTGGCGAGCACGGGGTCTGCGTGGATGTAGGGCAGCACGACGAAGCCGAGTTTGGCAAGCTGCTCGCAAGCGGCGAGCGTCTCTACGGGGTCGGGCATAAGCCATTTGGGGTCGGGATGGATTTCGAGTTTCAGCCAATTCACGCCCAGTGCCTCACGCGCCATTTGCGCGGCGAAGACGGCCTCGCGGGCGTCGCGCACACCGGAGGTATTCGGGAGCAGCAACACGCGCTCTCTGTCGAGATAGCCGAGGATGGGGTCTTCTTTTTTGCCAAATTGCACACGTTTGACAGAGACGGTGACAATCTCCGAGCCAGCAGCGGCGAGGCTTTTTGCCATGATTTCGCCAGAGGCGTATTTTCCGGTGCCCGCGAGCAGGCGAGAATTGAAGGAGCGGTCTGCGATTTGTAACACGCCCCGCGAGGAAACGCCGAACACCCGCCCACGCAACGCCGGATTAAACCTAAAAACGGCAGTTTTTAGGTTAAACCGCGCCGCTCGCGCTGCTGCGCAGGTAGGCGTCGGTCTTGGCGGCGACGATTACGCCGTAGTTCAACGCGCCCAACCAGCCGGACATGATGATGCCCACGGAGCCAGCGTGAAAGAGGCCGGGCACGTGTTCGGGCAATTCCAGCGAGACGCGCAGCCCCTCGAACTTTGTGCCAAACGATGTGCCCTCCCAGTGCCGCGTGTAGCGCCCGACGGTGCGCGGCGTCGCCGCCTCCGCCCAATCTGTTTTGGCGCGTGAACCCGGGATGTGTTTCTCCAGACCGCTCAAGGCCTCCTCGACCAGCCGCGCCTTGTGCCGCGCATAGTCGGCGTCGTCCAGCGCAGCCCAGTCTTCCCAGCGTTGGTTGAGCGAGGCGACGACTGCGTAGCGCGGCGCGGCAAGTTGCGGGCGCGTCTCGGGGTAGTAGATGCTGAAGGTGCGGCTCGTGGTGTGAAAATCTACAAGCTCGTCGCTCGAAAACGGCGACGCCTCCGACGTGAAAAGCAGGTCTCCCGAACGCGGCAAACTCTCCCCAGCGCGCACCCCGATATAGACCTGCGCCGAGCTATTGTTGACGCGCACGGCGTGGGCGTCGGCGGCAAATGCGGCGGGCACGTTCGCCTCGCCTGCAAGGCGCAGCACGGTGTTTTTGACGCCCGCGTTGGAGAACACTGCGCCGCAAGCGATGTCGCGCTCGCCGCCGTCGCGCAGCGATTTCACGCGCACACCACGCGCCTGCGGGCGTCCGTCTGGGCCGCTTTCAAAAAGGATTTTTTCCACGAGGCAACGCCGCCCGATTTCGACCCCCGATGCGCGTAGCTCGTCTGTCAGGCGTCCGATGAAGACATCGGTGCCGCCTTGGAATGTGAAGACGCCGGCGTTCATGAAGTTTGAGAAAACGATGCCGTAGGCGATGGCTGGGTCGTCGAGCGTGGAGCCGTTGGCGTAGGCGATAGGCTCGAGGAGGAGGCGGTGGATGTCGGGGCGGGCGGGGAAAAACTCGTCGAACAAATCGCGGATGGTGCGCGTGTCGCGGTCGTAATAATTCATGTCGCGCAGGTGTGCGAAAAACGCGGCGACGTGCTCGGCGGGGGCGCGAAAATGTTCGGTGAGCAGTCGGGTGAAGTCGGCGCGGTCGAAGGTGGTTTGCAGTTTGAAGTCGGGGTTGTCGAAACGGATGTCGTGGATTTGCCGGATAGAAGCGGCGACGGCGGGCGACCAGTATTTGCGGCAAGACTTCACCATGCCTTGCGGGAAACCGTGCAGTGAGACATCGAAGATATGCCCGCCCGGGCGTCTGAACGATGTGGCGAGACCGCCGAGTTGCGAATGGTGTTCGAGCAGCAACACGCGGTGTCCGAGGCGGGCAAGCCGATTGGCCCCCGTCATTCCGGCCAGACCGGAACCGATGACGACGACGTCGTAGTGGCTTTGCAGTGAGTCAAGGTGTGCAGCGGGCATACGCGGGAAAAAACGGCCTTTGCCAACAAAGACCAGACACAAGTGGAAACGCAATAGGATAACTGACTCATAGATAGGACCTATAGGTCGTATAGGTCCTATAGGTCCTATAGGTCATATAGGTCCTATAAGTCCTATAAGTCCTATACCCGTCGGGGTTGAAAAACGGTTTCCGTGATACATTGCCCTACAACATGCCACCATTGATGGAGATGACTTGGCGGGTGATGTAGGCGGCGCGGTCGGAGACGAGGAAGGCCACTAAGGCGGCGACCTCGGCAGGGGTGCCGATGCGGGCAGCAGGGATGAGCTGCATGGCCTGCGCCAAAGCCTCCGGCTCGATGGCAAGCATCCCTGTATCTATGAGACCGGGGGCAACGCAGTTCACAGTGATTTTGCGGCGGGCAAGCTCGACAGCGAGCGCCTTGGTCGCACCGATGATGCCAGCTTTCGCCGCACTGTAATTGACTTGCCCGCGGTTGCCCATGATGCCCGAAACCGAGGAGAGCGTGACGATGCGCCCGCCACGCCGCTCACCAATCATGGGCATGACACAGGGCCGGAGGACGTTGTAAAAACCGTCGAGGTCGGTGCGCAACACGTCGTCCCAGTCGTCGCCAGAAAGCGCGGGGAAGGCGGCGTCGCGGGCGATGCCAGCGTTGAGGACGACGCCGTAGTAGGGGCCGTGTGCGGCGATGTCGGCAGCGAGCGCAGCCTCGCATTGGGCGCGGTCGCGGATGTCGAATTGCAGGAGGCGGGCAGCGGCAGACGCGGTGGTGGCGTTGGCGGCGGATATGTCGGCGAGCACACGCTCGGCACCAGCGCGGTCGGTGTGGTAGTGCGCCGTTACGGCGAAGCCGTCGGCAGCGAGCTGGCGGGCGATGGCGGCACCTATGCCTTTGCTGGCACCTGTGACGAGGACGGTGCGCGGCGAAGGCGCGGCAGCGGTGGACGCTGTGGACTGGGTGGACGGAGTGGACGCTGTGGGCGGAGTGGCGGCGGCGGTGGGAGGCATGTTTTTGGTGTCGGTGTCGGTGTTAGTGTTGTGGGTGCAATAGGGCGTCGAGTTGTTCCCATGTGACTTGGTGGGTGGTGAGCGTCGCGCTGGCGATACGTTCGCCAGCGCAAAGGACGACGCCCTCAAAACTGCCGGTGGCACCGTCGAGCACGAGGAGTTTGACCTCGATGCGGAGGATGTCGCCGCGTGGGTATTCGGGGCGCACCGTGGTGAAATCGCGACAACCGAGAAACATGCCCGACTTCGCAGCTTCGCCTTTTTGCAAGGTGTGGTAGCCAGCCCAAACGCCTATAGATTGCGCGATGATTTCGAGGAGGAAATGCGCGGGGAGCGCGTCGGTGCCGTCGGCAGCGGCGGCAAAAAACGGCGCAAAGGTGTCGTCCAGCGCGGTCTCGCAGACGGCACTTCTGTCGTCCACGGCGAGTGCGTGTTGCACGTAGAGCATGGGCGGGCGGTGCGGGAGAAAAAGGGCGGCGGGTTGTGGGAAGTTCATTGGTGGTGCGGGTGAGTGAGATGCGGGTGCGTGGCGAAAATGAGGCTGGCGTTGTTGCCGCCAAAGCCGAAGGAGTTGGAAAGAATGCGCGGCACGGTGAGGTGCGCGGCGGCGCGGAGGAGGCCGATGGGAGCAAGGGCAGGGTCGTGGTCGTCGGGAGCGAGGTGTTGCGGGGGGAGCGGGAGGGCGCGGGCGTTTTCGAGGAGGAGGTGGCAGAGGGTGCCTTCGATGACACCGCAGGCGGCGAGGGTGTGGCCGGTGAGGTGTTTGGTAGAGCTGCACGGCACGGCGTCGCCGAAGATGCGGTGGACAGCGCGGCTCTCCATGCTGTCGTTGAGCGGCGTGGCGGTGCCGTGGAGGTTGATGTAGCCGATGTCGGCGACGGGCGCGGTGAGGGCGGCAGAGGCGAGGGCCATGCGCATCGCAGCTTCGGCACCGCGTCCATCGGGCTGCGGCGCAGAGGTGTGGTGCGCGTCGGAAGATTCGCCCGTTCCGATGATGGCGACGGCGGCTGGTGTGCGCGTGAGCAGGAACAGTGCCGCGCCTTCGCCGATGTTGATGCCGTCGCGGTGCGCGGAAAACGGGCGGCAGAGTTTGTGCGAGAGCGCGGAGAGGCTGTGGAAGCCGTTGAGCGTGACGCGGGAAAGCTCGTCAACTCCGCCGACGATGGCGGCATCCACGACGTCGGCAGCGAGCAGGCGGCAGGCACTGATGATGGCGCGCGCACTGGACGAACAGGCGGTAGAGATGACGTAGGCGGGGCCGCTCACGCCGAGGTGTTCAGCGAGGAAGAGGGCAGGGTTGCCAAGCTCTTGTCGGGAGTAGCGGTAGCGGGCGGGGAAGGCACCGTGGTCGCGGTGTTGCTGGTAGGCGAGTTCGCCTTCGCGCATACCGGAGGTGCTGGTGCCGAGGATGACGGCGACACGCTCGCGCCCGTATTGCGCGAGGGCAGCGTTGGCTTCGTGGCGGATTTGCTCGAATGCGGCGAGGAGGAGTTGGTTGCTGCGGTTAGCGTGGTGGCGCAGCGCGGTAGGGATGGCGGGCAGCGCGGTGTTTTGCGGGACGCGCCCGACGTAGGTGCAGGTGCCGTCGGTGAGCCAGTCGGCGCAGGGCGTCAGGCGCGTGGGAGCAGCGGGGAGGACGGCGGCGCAGAGGGCATCGCGGATTTCGGAGACGGTGCCGCCGAGCGCACAGAGCGCACCAAGGGCGTTGATGAATACGGGGGCGAAAGGCGGCGGGCGGTTAGCGGGCGGCGGCATCGGCGGGGGCGGAGTTGGCGGTATCGGCGGGATTGGCGGCATCGTCGGCGTCGGTATCGGCGAGGTTTGTGATTTTTATTTCGTAGGCGAAGCGGTGATTGCGAAGGCCGGAGGGTTCGCGCAAGCCTTGCGTTTGGGTGTAAAAAATCTCGGTGATGACGGTGCCTTCGGGGTTTTTCAAGACACGCCGCAGGCCGTCGGGGGCGTCGGCGAGAACCCAGCCAGCAGGCAACACCGCCGCCCATTCCGCAAGCGAACAGCTGGCAAGCATGATGTCGCCGAGCACTTGCGCGGCGGGCGGAAGCTCGGCGGCAACGGGGATTTGCTCGACGGCGATTGTCTCGCCGTCGTAGGTGCCCGTGAAAAGGCGTATGCCGAGCGGCGAGAGGCCAGCGAGCCGCACTTTGCCGCCGGAGATGTCGAGCACGACGTAGAGCGTGTGCGTCTTGCCGTGCGCGGTGGCGGTGAGCAGCTGTTCGCGGTGGACGGGCGGCGTGTCTGGCGCGGGCGGACGCGGTAGCCGCACGGTGATGTTTGGCGAGAGTGTCACAATCGGTTCCAGCGGCGGGTTTGCACATCCGGCGAGAAGCGGAAGCACCAACCACAAAACGGCGAGCGCGAGCGTGAGTGCAGGGGTGCGCGCAGGGGTGCGCGTGAGTGCAGGAGCGAGTGCAGGAGTGAGTGCGAGGTCGGGGCGTCCGCCGTGCCGCCCGTCGCGTTCGCGACTAAAAATGGAGTGTTTGAGATACGTTGGCATTGGCATTGACATCGGCATTGGCAGGCCCGCGAAGATGCAAAACGGAAACCGCCGCTCAACGTTAAAGCCGACGGGCAGCTACCGTGAGCACTGGCAACACCGTTCAGGTAGCAATACCGTTCAGGTAGCAACACCGTTCAGGTAGCAGTGCCGTTCAGGTAGCAATGCCGTTCGGGTAGCAATGCCGTTCGGGTAGCAATGCCGTTCGGGTAGCAATGCCGTTCAGGTAGCAATACCGTTCAGGTAGCAGTGCCGTTCAGGTAGCAGTGCCGTTCAGGTAGCAATGCCGTTCAGGTAGCAGTGCCGTTCAGGTAGCAATGCCGTTCAGGTAGCAATACCGTTCAGGTAGCAACACCGTTCAGGTAGCAATACCGTTCAGGTAGCGTGAAAATACGAGAATAGCCTTTGAAACGGAGGGTGCCTCGTAGCGCTGTAAGCGCGGCTTCATAATAGCCTATGGCAACGCCATAGGTATCGGTCTCGCCCTGTCTCTGTGGGCTGTAAGCCCACCTTAACGCAATGGAGGTAGGCGGCGAGAGGCGCGAGGGTGGCGTTCGGAGCGAAGGTTGAGGCGGGCTTACAGCCCGCTGAGAGCCGCCGTCCGGTATCCTATGGCGTTGCCATAGGCTATTATGAAGCCGCGCCTTCAGCGCTCCAAGCCACATGCGGTTTCAGAAATGCTCTTCGTATTCTTGGCACTACCTTGCAAGGAACAGATTGTAATATGTTGTTTTTCAAGGAATTACGAAACCGAGATTTTGGGCATTTTTAGTGACTAACACAAACGTCTGACACCCCAAGTTCCTTCCCCGATTTGTCCGCGCCCTCGCGGGGTTGGAACTGAACGGTATTGGGTTTTAACCTAAAAACGGCGGTTGGAGGGGAAGTATTGCGAGAAGATGTTGTGGCAGCTGCGCTTGGTGGATTTGTGAAGGCGCACCTGATGGTGCGTCGAACAAAGCCAACAAGTGCAGATAACATCCCAGCTTCCGCAAGACGACCCGACTCAACTGCCGTTATTAGGCTGAGGGCAGGGCCCTCACTCAAACACCACAGTCTTCTTGCCGTAGGCGAGCACGCGGTTTTGCAGGTGCCAGCGGACGGCTTGCGCGAGCACCTGTTTCTCCAAATCTTGCCCAAGACGCACAAGGTCTTCGACGCTGTGTCGGTGCGTAATCGGCGAGACGGCTTGGTGGATAATCGGGCCATCGTCGAGCACGGGCGTCGCGTAGTGCGCCGTCGCGCCTATGAGTTTCACGCCGCGCTCGTGTGCTTGGTGGTAGGGCTTCGCGCCCGCAAACGCCGGCAAAAATGAGTGGTGGATGTTGATGACAGGCGCAGGACAAAGCCGCAGCAAAAAGTCCCCGCTCAAAACCTGCATGTAGCGCGCCATCACGAGCAGGTTGACGTCGTGCTCACGCGCCAGCGCCGCCAGCCGCGCCTCCGCCTCGTGTTTGCGCTCCGGCGCGACGGGGATGTGGAAAAACGGCACCCGATAATGTTCACGCGCCGCCGCCTCCCAGACCGTGTGGTTCGACGCTACAAAGGCGATGTCGCAAGGCAGCTCGCCCGCCGTCCAGCGCAGCATCAAATCGTGAAATGCGTGGCCTTGCTTCGAGACAAGCACGGCAACTCGCGGACGCTCGTCGCCACGTGCGATTTTTGCGTGCAGACCGAGCGAGGCCGCGTATTCGCCGAATTGCGCACCCTCGGCGTCGGCGTCGTGACCCGCAGCGGGTTGCCACTCGATACGCTGGATGAATACGTCTGCGCCAGCGTCGCGGTGCTGGTCGGCGTGGAGGATGTTGCCTCCGTTTTGAAAAATCCAACTGGCGGTGCGGGCGACAATCCCGGGCGAATCGGGGCCGTGTAAAAGTGCGGTGAGTGCAGGCATGGTTATTAAAGTTGTCTGGAAAAAGGGGCGCGACAATGGCGAGCCGCACGGCGGCGGACAAGCCGCGTCTGGCGGCGCAGGGCAGGGGCGGGCGCGAGCGGCGGGTGTTTTTCATCTTGCCGGTGTGCGGCGGCTTTGGTTTGCTCGCCGCCGTATGTCAACGACTGCTCAACCAAACAACTATCCCAAACTTCACAACGCCGCTTGGCCGGGCATCGTCGGCAAAGGCGACCCCGGCGCAGAACCCGCCATTGACTTCGATACGATACTCGACCTCACCGCCAAGGCGAAGGTCAACGGCGTCGGCTTCGATGGCATCAACCTCAATCTCTCCGCGCCGCATTTCGACATAGACTCCACGGACGACGACATCAAACGCCTCGCCGATAAGGTCGCCGCTCGCGGGCTTGTCATCGGCTCCGTCGGCGCACCTATCTGGGCACCCACTGGTGGCGGCTCCGCGATGGGCAGCGACGAAGAGCGCGGGCGTTTCCTCACCCAAGTCCGCAAGGGTTGCGCAATCGCCCGCAAACTCACCGACCTCGGCATTCGCCCCGACGGCATCGTGCGCATTGACTCAGCGGGCGGCGTCACCGAGTGGAAGGAAGACCGCAACGGCAACACCGCAAAAATCGTCGCCACCTTTGGCGAGGCTGCCCGCATCGCCGCCGGTTTTGGCGAACGTCTCGCCGCCGAGGGCGAAATCTGTTGGGGCGGGATGCAATCGTGGAAGTATATGCTCCAAATCCTCGAAGGCGTCGGCGACCCCGCGCATCTCGGTTTTGAAGCCGACATGGCACACACGCTCCTCTATCTCCTCGGATATAACGCCCCGAAGTCTCACCGCATCGTCTCGAAAGATTTTCACTGGGAACCCGCCCGTTTCCACAGCGCAATGAAAAAACTCACCAAGGCTCTTCGCCCTTGGACAATTGACTTCCATGTCGCCCAAAACGACGCCACTGTCAAAGGCTCCGGTTCGCACGACAAAACAGGCCGCCACTGCCTCCCGACAGACGTCAATGGCAAACTCAACATTGGCCGCGACGCCGCTTATTGGCTGCGCGACGGCAAAGGCGTCGTCACCAAAAAAATCCGCCATATTTGCTGGGACGGCTGTATGTTTTCCAATGAGACCTTGCTAAAACAACAAACATGGAACGACATCTTAGCCGCCATGATACAAGTCCGCGAAAACCACGGCTGGGCAGAATAAAAAGGGAAGGGGAAGGGAACAGAAATAAAAAAACGAAGAGAAACCACGAATGACACGAATGTCCACAAATAATAAATGTTAAGGAGTTCAAAGTAAAAAACTAAAATAGAAATAAAAAAAGTAGAAGTAAAAACAAGAACTCAAAAGAACCTCAACAAAACTCAAACAAATAAAACAAGAGAAAAAAAGAAAATAGAAAAGAAAAAAACTCAAAAAAATCAAAATTCAAATTTTAAATTTCAAAAATAAATCTCAAAAAATAAATCTCAAATTTCAAATCTCAAATTTCAAATTAAATAATAAAGTTTTACGTTGAAAAAAACTAAAAAACTCAAAAAAACTCAAAAAAACTAAACCTCCAGCTTTCATCGCAACATCTTTCTGTTCTTTAACATTCGTGATAATTCGTGTCATCCGTGGTTTCTCCTCGTTTTCTATTTTCACTTCCATCTTCCTTTTTTTCTTTCCTTTCACTTTTTCTTTTCATCTTTTTTTCTTTTTTCTTATGTCAACACCAACATCCAAAATACAGTTCGGAGCCGAGGTTTATACTTGGTTCATGCAGGCTGGGGGCAAAGCCTACGCCAACAAACTCGACCACCTCGCCGCCATTACCGCAAAAGCCGGTTTTGACGGTATCGAGCCTATGGTCATTTCGCACTTGTCAGACGACTACTGGCTTGGCGACTTCAAAGACCCGTCGCGGCTGGCCGATACGCTTGCCGCAAACAACATAAAACTCGCTGCGATTTCGCTCACCTGCGGTTGGCGAGAAGAACGCGAAAATGAGCAAGACCGCGCCGCCGCCGATGTCGCGCTTGCCATTCTCAAACGTTTCCCGGGCGCACGTCTCGGCACCGTCCAAATGCCGAGCGGACGTGACCACATCCACGAACGCCGACTCAACCTCGTCCGCAACGTCAACGCCGTCTCAAAACGTGCTGCCGACGCCGGCATTGTTTGTAGTTTTCATCCAAACTCGCCGCCGCATTCCGCCATCCGCACCCGCGAAGACTACGATGTCGTGCTGAACAGCCTCGACCCCGAAGTCACGGGTTGGACGCCCGACGTCGGGCACATCGTCCGTGGCGGCATGAACGTCATCGAGACGCTGAACCACTGGGATTATTTAGTGAACCACATTCACTACAAAGATTTCTCTGGCAATGGTCCCGAACCGTGGGCGCAAATGGGCACTGGCAAACTGGATTTTCACCAAATCACCGAGTGGCTTGTCCGCCGCAACTACACGGGCTGGATTGTCTGCGAAGACGAGTGTCACGCCGCCGTCGGCGACCCCGACGGTGTCACGCTCCAAAACGGTGCTTGGTGCGCCGAACAACTCCGGCCATTGCTGAACCGCTGACCGCCGCATTTCCGTCCCGCAGGGACGGCATGTCGGTAGCACGGGGTTTCAATCCAATACCGTTCCAGTAGCGTGAAAATACGAGATAGCCTTTGAAACGGAGAGTGCATCGTAGCGCTGAAGGCGCGGCTTCATAATAGCCTATGGCAACGCCATAGGATAACGGGCGGTTTCTCCACAGTGGGCTGTAAGCCCACCTCAACCTTCGCTCAGAACGCCACCCTCGCGGCCTCCCGCCGCCTACCTCCATTGCGTTGAGGTGGGCTTACAGCCCACAGAGACAGGCCGAGACCGATACCTATGGCTACGCCATAGGCTATTATAGTAGTGCCCCAAAATACGAAGGGCATTTCTGAAACCGCATGTGGCTTGGAGCGCTGAAGGCGCGGCTTCATAATAGCCTATGGCGTAGCCATAGGATACGCGACGGCGGTTCACAGCGGGCTGTAAGCCCGCCTCAACCTTCGCTCAGAACGCCACCCTCGCGGCCTCCCGCCGCACCTCCATTGCGTTGAGGTGGGCTTACAGCCCACAGAGACAGGACGAGACCGATACCTATGGCTACGCCATAGGCTATTATGAAGCCGCGCTTTCAGCGCTACGAGGCACTCTCCGTTTCAAAGGCTATTCTCGTATTTTCACGCTACCTGAACGGTATTGGGTTTCAACCCCGTGTTCGCGGTCACCTCTCGCCCCTGAAAAATAATTTACCAGGCTAAATAAACCACTTGACATGTGGAGGCCGTAGGGAGCACGACTGCGCCGCGCACAACACGGGCGACAGATGTGTCGCAAGGCTACCACCAAGTCTGCTCCGGTGGTCGTTTGTCTCCGCGTTTGTCCCCGCGTTTGTCCCCGCTCAAAAACTGCGTAAAAAAAGTTTTGGTTGTCAAAAAGGCGGGGCGCGGGTGTTATCTGCGACGCTATGAAAACAATCCAACTCATCCCACAACTCATCCCGCTTCTTGCGGCGGCTTCGGTTTTGTCCGCCTGCTCAACCCACGAAATGGACACCAGTGCCAGCAACACTGGCCGTGTCGCCGCGTATCCTGTCACGGGACCCGTCCGCGCCGTCGGCGACCAAATGCCGGTGTCCGAAACCAAGGAATACGTGTATTGGAAAAAAGTCCCCAATACGAACAACGAATACGAAAAATTTGTTTCGCCTAAGCCGCTGACGCTCGAAGAACGGCGCAAAGAAGGTCTTTACATCGCCCCCGGCGAACAGTGAACGGCGCGTTCCGGCGTGACAATCCAGTCCATACGGACGTCGTGTTTCACGACCGGAACCTCCTTAAAAATTTGCCACTCCCAAGCCAGCCCGACACGCGGCGTCGAGAGCGGGATTTGCGCCAGAAGGCGGTCGTAAAAACCTTTGCCGTGCCCGACACGTCCGCCGAGAAGGTCGAAGGCGACGCCCGGCACAAGGAAACAATCGCACTCGCAAACGCCGCCGTCGGCGACGGGGAATGCGACGGGCGCGGCGGCGGGCGGCTCCAAAATGCCGAATGCGCCATGAGTGAGCGGCGTGTCGGCGGTGATGCGGTGCAGGGTGAGTATGTCGCCTGAAACACGTGGTGCGAGCACGGTCAGTTGGCGCGAAAAGCAATCCGTCAAGATGGTCGTGGTCGGTGCCTCGCTGGGCAGTGCGAGGTAAATGCACGGAGAGCGCACCGTGTCCCAGAACGGCAATGTGCGCAAGATTTCCGAAATTCTGACGGACTCTGCAAGCGGGTCGGCGGCTGCCGGATTGGCGGCCAGAACAAGTTCGCGGCGCAAGCGAACGACGTCGCGAATGCGTTTCTTCTCAATGTCTGCGGCGGATTTTACGTAAGTCACAATCAAGCAAGAGTGACACCTTCTGCGTCGGAATACAAAGAAAAAATAATACGCATCTTATTTCAAAATTTTTGACGGAACATCGAAAGGCAGATGCCACTTTGCGGTTTTATGGAGTGCGGTGGCAGAGGGCATGGAGCGTAGCGCAGTGCCCGCCGACACCGCTTTCAAACCGGCAGAAAGACACTGGCAACCGTTGTGGTCGCGGTGTCTGCGAAAGCGGTGTCGGCGGGTGCTTCGTTATCACTTCGCACCCTCTGCCACCGCACTCCAAAAAAAAGGCAGATGCTGCTTTGCAGTTTTCAAAAAAAAGACCGCAGCCCGCAGATATGCCGGTGCCCCGTCGCTCCCGCCCGACCTTTCGCACAACAATTATTATGTCTAATTGAAATTCATCTGCGCCCTCTGTGTTATCTGCGGTCAAATTCAACGCTGCAACAACGCACCGCTACGCCCTCGATTTTTCCACGACGGCGCGGAGCTTGGCGAGACCGGCGCGGGCAGTTTCGAGGGCGTCGGTTTTCCAGTATTTTGTGTTGAATACCTCAAGCGAAAGCCAAGGCGCGGCATCGTTGGCGGCAAACGCAGCAAAAATTTCTCGCCACGGCGCGACACCGTCGCCCGGCCAAACACGGTCGCTGTCTTGAATGCGGGCGCGCTCCGGTGAAGCTGGATAGTCATTGACATGGAAACAACGGAGCGCGTTTTTTCCAAGCAAATGCAAAGACGCCACGTCACTTCCGCCTCGATACAAATGGAAAACATCGGCGAGCACACAGGCGTCGGGATGGGCGGCGCGAGCGGCGACATAGACACACTGGTCGAGCCGACTCAAGTTTGACGAACCACCCCAAAACTCCAATTGCGGCGTGACGCCCGTTTTTGCGCCGAGTTCGAGCGCGGCGCGGTAACGCTCCGCAACGCGGTCGAGGTCGAGGCGCGGCGGGTCGTAAGCGCCAGCGGGCGGCGCGGCAATCGTCTTGCCGCCAAATTGCGCGACAAGCCCCATCTCACGCTCCATTTGCTGGAGACCCTTTGCGCGGGCG
>JAITPT010000052.1 GCA_031289285.1 Puniceicoccales bacterium | reverse complement strand
CCCCCCCCCTGCGCCGCCGCCAACACCCGTCCCCCGCCCCCCTGCCCAAGCACCTTTGCAAAATACTTATTGCAATTGAGACACATTCTCGAAAGCGTGCTGTTGCGAATCATTCGCATTTCAATGAACACCTCCACACACACCATACGCGCTGCCGCAGACTGCGAGGCGCACACAACTGAAGATTGCTTACCCGCCGCGCATTGCGGGGCGACGCAGGCCGCCTTCCATTTCCCCGGAGTTATGAAGCGCCAGCGCGGTCACTGCTGTCTGACGTTGCTGCTTTGCCTTGGCGGAATGCCACTGGCACAGCTGCTCCACGCCGAGGAAACAACCGCCGCACCCGCGCCTGCGCCTGCGCCTGTCACCACCGCTGCGCCTGTCGCCACGAGCGCGAGCGCGCACACCCCGCACCGCCACCACCCACGGCGCACCGACGCCGCCCCCACCAGTGCCGCCGCTCCCGCCGCATCTGCCGCCGCGTCCGCCGCACCCGCCACGCCCGCCGCATCTGCCGCATCTGCCGCATCTGCCGCGCCCGCCGCACCGAAAGCCGCTGCTCCAGCCTCCGTGTCCGCCGCCACTCCGTCCACCCCGTCCACCCCGTCCACCGCGCCCACTCCCGCGCCCACTCCCGCCGCCGCGCCCGCTTCCGACGCCCACCGCTTGTCCGACGTCGTTGTCACTGCCTCTGGTTTCGAGCAAGTCCTCATCAATGCTCCGGCGAGCATCTCTGTCATCGGGCAAGAGGTCTTGGAGTTAAAACCCTTCGTCACATTATCGGACGCCGTTCGCGACATGCCCGGCATCATGATTATGAAAAGCAAAGCTGGCGACGACATCAGCATGCGCGGCCTCAGTTCCGACTACACCCTGATTTTGGTTGACGGCAAACGCCAGAACTCTCGCCAAATGCGCCCGAATGCTTTTGGCGAAGCCGAGACCGGATTTATCCCGCCGCTCGCAGCGGTCGAGCGCATCGAAGTTGTGCGCGGGCCGATGTCCACTCTCTACGGGTCGGACGCGATGGGAGGCGTCATCAATATAATCACAAAAAAAGTCGCCACAAAATGGGGCGGCTCGATTGGCGCAGATTACCTTTATCAATTAGACGGACGCCTCGGCGACGCGCTCTCGGAAAACTTTTATTTAAGCGGCCCGATTTTTGAAGATAAACTTGGCCTCTCCCTCTGGGGGCGCGGTCACCACCGCTCCGAAGATAGAATGGGCGTCGCAGGAAATTCTCCAGCGCGTATCGGTGCCCGCGAAGCAGAAATAAACTCCGTTGGCGCACGCCTCACTTACACGCCGACGCACGACCACGACATCTCTCTGGAAGGCGGCTCGACACACCAAACTTACACAGGCACAGCGGGCAAAACAGGCACGATGGGCGACGCCGCTGGCTACGACCCCTCGCTACGTTTTAACCGCGATTACTACTCGCTCTCGCACCAAGGCCGCTGGGGCATCGGCACGTCCGATATGGCTCTCCAATACGAGACCGCAGAGACAAAAGGACGCCGCGTCACCGGCCCGCCAAACATCGTCCCGCGAACACTCGAAATAGAGAACCTCGTCTGGGATGCAAAATGGACAATGCCCATCACCTACAACCACCTAACAGTCGGCGCACAAGTGATAGATAGCCAAGGCAAAGACGGCGTCGCCACGGGCGACCTCGCGATGACACAATTCTCTCTCTTCGCAGAAGACGAATTGCGCATCTGGGAACCGCTGGGAGTCACAGGCGGCATTCGCTACGACCACCACGATAAATTCGGCGCACACTTCAGCCCACGCGGCTATATAGTCTTTAACGCGACCAAATGGCTCGCGATAAAAGGCGGCGTCAGCACCGGATTTAAGTCGCCAAATCTTGCAAGCACGATGAACGGCATCAGCGGCATCGGCGGACAAGGCACAATCCCGCTTTTGGGCAACTCCGACCTCGGTCCAGAAACCTCAATCGCCTACGAGGCAGGTGTTTATTTCCACCACGACGAGACCGGCATCTCCGCCAGTTTGATGGGCTTCTTTAACAAGTTTAAGGATAAACTTTCGAGCGAAACAATTTATCCCGGCGACTCCCGTTGGCCGTCCTCGGTAAATCCCGCCGATTGGCCAGTCGGTTACGGCTCGCTAAGCATCAACGTTGACACCGCCGAAACCAAGGGCTTCGAGGCGTCGGTTAAAATCCCCGTGCATAACGAGTTAACGTTCCAACTAAACTACACCTACACAAAAACCGAGCAAACAAGTGGACGCTCTAAAGGTTTGCCGTTGACGAATATGCCCGAACACGCCTTCAACGGAACAATCACGTGGGACATCCGAAAAGACGTTTCTCTCTGGGTGCGTGGCACTTATTTTAGCGAACAAAAAAGCACATCCGCCGGCGTCCCCGACTACGACGCCTACGGCGTTTTAGACCTCGGCGCGTCGTGGAAGTTTAACAAAAACTTAACCCTGAAACTGGGTCTCTACAACGTCTTGGATATAGATATGCACAAAACAAAAACCTACACTAATCCAAACAACGGTGCCACCGTCTCAATGCAACGTTACCCCGTCGTAGATGACGGCATCCGCATCTGGTTCGGAGCAACCTACACGTTCTAAGTCTTTCAAGAACAACAACGCAACTGGTGGTGCCGAAGCACTGTATCGCAGACTGCCAAGTCTGCTTTCTGGCCCGACGACACCACCAGTTTTTATCCACCTTTCCATCTTCTACACTTTCTCCACCTTTTTTTACTATGTTTCACTTCCGAAGAATTATATTCTGGGTTCACCTAATCCTTGCAATTCCTGCTGCGTTGCTTGTCGCGAATATGTGCGCAACCGGAATACTGCTCGCGTTCCGCGAAGAAATCATCGCGCTATCGGACGCCGCCTCCGCCCGCGCCCCTGCGCCGACACCCGACGCCCGCCCGCTCTCTGTTGACGAATTATTAGAGAAAACAAAAGCAGCTGGCCCAGAGATGCGTCCGCTCTCGCTCCGCTTTTTTAACGACCCCGACAAAGCCGTTCTCGCCGTTGTCGGACGCGGAAAGTTTTTCTACATCAACCCCTACACAGGCGAGATAAAACAACCCGGCGCACGTGCTACACGCGCCTTTATGGACGGGGTCGCACAGTGGCACCGCTGGCTGCGATTTGATGGCGAAAATCGCGCCATCGGAAAACAAATTACCGGTGCCGCCAGCATTGCATTTTTGCTGCTTATCGTCACCGGATTGGTCGTCTGGTTTCCACGCCATTTGCATTGGCGACGCTTTCGTCTCGGCCTGTTTTTTAACCACAATTTACATGGGCGCACCCGCGAATGGAATTGGCACAACGTTTTTGGTTTTTGGTTTTCGCCCCTGCTCGTTGTGTTAATTTTAACCGCACTTCCGATTTCTTATCGCTGGGCAAACGACCTAATCTTCACCCTCTCCGGCGAACCCGTCCCGCAAATGGGTCCGCCGGGAATGTCGCCCCCCAAAGACGGTTTTCCAAAGTTTGCAACCTCTGGCAGTTTATTAAGCAAAGACGCCCTCTTAAAAGAAACGCGCCGCCAGTTTCCAAACTGGGAGAACATCACCCTTTTCCCCTTCGGCCCCCGCCCGCAAGGAAGACCCACCGGAGCCACTGGCGCGAGACCCGTCGGAGCCACGCGCCCAGTAGCCGTCCCGCGTCCTCCCGTCCCCGCTGCGTCCGACGTCCCAAGTCCTGCGTCCTCCTCCTCCCGCGCCTCCCGCCCCAACCGCCGCGAGCGCGGAGGCCGCCCCGACCATCCCACCCGCCAAGAAACACCTGCACCTGCACTTGCCGCCGTCTCTCCGGTGATGCTCCAAATCCAAGAAAAGGGTCGTTTTCCGCAGTTCTCCAACGTGCAAGCGCACCTCAATCCCTACACGGGCGAAGTCCTGCGCAAAGAAACTTTTGCCGATTATTCGACAGGTCGAAAAATTCGGACATGGGCGCGTTTCTTGCACACTGGCGAGGCATTCGGCCCCGTTGGCAAAGCGGTTGCTCTCCTCGCTTCCCTTGCTGGCCTGTTTTTAGTTTATACAGGCATCGCCCTCCTCTACCGCCGCCTTCGCGCAAAACTCCGCAAACACTCAACCTAAGAACGGCAAAACAGCGCTTATCTGGACACACAGCGGGGCGCGGTATTCACCGCGCCCCGTGTATGGATTTGTGTGTGGTTTTCCTCAAAACTTCACGTAATAGGTTTTTTCGGCTTCGGTGGGGATGTCGTATTCGACGGTGGCAGGGACGCCGGGCTTGTTTAGTTTCGCCTTTTCGGAGATTACGGGTTTCAGGGCCGCAGGGAGTTTGAAAAAGGTGTTCGGGTTTGCGCCTTGCGCGGGTTTGGCAACGACGACGACTTTTGCACCGTCTTCGGCGCATACGGAAATCTTCGCGCCAGCGGGCACACGCAGACGTAGGTTGCCACCAAGAAGCGATTTTATTTTTGCTGTTTGGGGCAATTTGTTTTCCCACTTAACAGACACCTCAAAACCACCGCGCGCACGCAGACCGGAGACGCTGCCTTTTGCCCAAACATCGGGCAACGCGGGCAACAAATGCACGGCACCATCGTGGCTTTGTAGAAGCATCTCGGCGATGCCTGCTGTGCAACCAAAATTGCCGTCAATTTGGAACGGCGGGTGTGCGTCGAACATATTTGGATAGGTGCCGCCGCCGTTGTAACGGGTGCCGGAACCACCAGTGAGTTTTAGTTGTTCGGTGATGAGTTTGTGAGCGCGATTGCCGTCGAGGAAACGTGCCCAGAGGCAGACTTTCCAGCCCATTGACCAGCCAGTCGCGGGGTCGCCACGATAGTTTAGCGAAGTGCGGGCGGCGTCAAAAAGTTCGGGTGTGCGAACAGGCGAAATTTGCCAGCTTGGATAAACGCCGTAGAGGTGCGAGACGTGGCGGTGTTTGTCTCTGGGATTGTCCCAGTCGAAGAACCATTCTTGCAACTGGCTGTGCTGCCCTATCTGCATAGGAGCAAGGCGGTTACGCGCCTTGGCGAGTGTTGCTGCGAGTTCGGTGTCTGTCCCCAAGGCATTGGCTGCTGCGATAGTGTTGGAGAAAACTTCAAACGCGAGTTGCGTGTCCATTGTTGTTCCGTAGGTAACAGCAATTCCGCCGTGTCCGTTTTCGGGAGAAACCGAGGGCGCGACGACGAGCCATTTGTTCTTCGGTTCTTCGCTAAGAAAATCGAGCATAAACAGTGCCGCGCCTTTTAGGACAGGGTAGATTTCGGCGAGATATTTTTTATCGCCGGAGAAAAGGTAGCGTTCCCAAAGATGCTGTGCGAACCACGCGCTTCCTGTCGGCCACATGCCGGAACCCGCGCCGTCAACGGGGCCAGTGATACGCCAGATGTCGGTGTTGTGGTGGAGCACCCAGCCGCGTGTGCCATACATTTTTTTAGCAGTCTCCGCGCCAGTGATGGAGAGTTCTCGCGCCATTTGTATAAACGGCTCGTGCGTCTCGGCGAGATTGGTTGTTTCCGCCGGCCAGTAATTCATTTCGGCGTTGATGTTGGTGGTGTATTTGCTGTCCCACGGAGGATTGATATGGGGGTTCCAAATGCCTTGTAAATTGGCGGGTTGCCCGCCGGGTTGTGAACTGGAAATTAACAAGTAGCGACCAAAGTTAAAATAGAGTTCGGCGAGTTTCGGGTCTTTTGTTTTGCTAAACTCGTTGATGCGCTGGTCGGTGGGTTTGTCGTGGTCTTTGGAACGCGGGCCAAGGTCTAATTTAACACGGGAGAAAAGCGATTTGTAGTATTGGATGTGCTCCGCCATGAGTTTCTCAATCTCATTAGCGTTTTTGTTTACAGCGGCGTCCAAGTATTGTTTTGCCTTGGCGTCGGGGTCGCCAGAGATGTCATTGTAGTTTTTGAAATTGCTGGCGATTGAAATAAAAATACCTACTCGTCCTGCGTCGGAAACGGTGAGTTTGTTGTCTTTGACAGAGATTTTTCCGCCGTTGTAGAGAACGATTTTTGCAAGAGTTGTGAATTTGATTTTACTTTCTAATCCCTCGAAGCCTTCTGGAGTGCCACGAAGGACAAGCGTGTCGCCGTTTTCAATAGTTATCTGGGACTTCTTATGCGGTGTCGCAAGCGAGGCGGTGAAGTTGACTTTCCCATCCTTGGTTTCAATCATGTGGAGAATGACATCTTTTTTGAAGGCCGCAAAGGTGCCGTGGACATGCCTGACTTCCCCTACTTTGTATGCAGTGAAGGCGATTGCGCTGCCAAGAGAAAGACCGCGGGCATATTCGGTGAATTTTTCGTGGTTGGCAAATTCGAGGTAGAGGTCGCCGACGGGCTGGTAGCGCATCCCTTGGTTGAAGAGCATTGTGCGCCCGTATTGCGTGGTGATTTTGCGGGAGGCGAGGTCTTGCGCCTCGCGGTGTTTTCCGGCGAACATCAACTCGCGCACTTTGGGCAAGGCTTCGAGGGCGGTCGGGCTGATGTTTTTGTTGGGCTTGCCGGCCCAGACGGTTTCCTCGTTGAGCTGGATGCGCTCGCGCACGGGGTCGCCGAAGACCATTGCGCCGAGGCGTCCGTTGCCGAGTGGCAGGGCTTCTTCCCACTTCTTGGCGGGCGTGTCGTAGTGGAGCATTCCACCGGGGAAGTACTCGTCGAAGTTGGCAATGGTTTCTTTGCCGTGCGAGTCTGGCGTCGCTCCGTCTGCTGGCGCGGGTGCGGCAGCGAAGAAAGCGGCTGCGCAGCCGAGAGCGGCTGCGGCAAGTTTTCTGGGAAGGTGTGTGAGATGTAACATACGGGCGGCAGTCAGCCCGCTTCCCGCAGGGATGTCAAGCGGGAGAATGATTTTTTGTGCCTCCCGCCGTTTGGCGGGGGGGGGGGGGGACCGTGCCGAAAATGCACCCAGACACGGGCAAGAGGCATTGGCGATGCTTGGGGTGCTTGGACACCGCCCGATTTCAATTCCGTGAGTGTTGCGCCCTCTCATCTTGCATGTCACCTGCCAGTCAATCGAAAATATTAGTCTGGTTAATTAATCTCAAGGGGGGGGGGGGGGACGATTTTTTTGGCCCCGTGCCCGCGCCCTGTCTATTTTGACGGGGAACCGTGCCGAAAATGCACCCAGACACGGGCAAGAGGCATTGGCGATGGTTGGGGTGCTTGGACACCGCCCGATCTCAATTCCGTGAGTGTCGCACCCTCTCATCTTGCATGTCACCTACCGGTCAATCGAAAATATTAGTCTGGTTAATTAATCGCCACGCCCCGCCGCCCCCCCCCGTCCGCCTCCCTTCCCTGCTGCGAAACTTGGCACCACTGTGTCCACTCACCCTCCGAGAATTTAGCAGGCTAATGGTATCCGGCTAATAATATGACGGGAAACACCTCTCGGCATTGTCCGCTTCACCTGTCCGTTCGCCGCCCATCCGTTACGCCCGTCTATTTTTTTTGGAACATGTTTCGGCGGCGTCTGTCTCGTGCCATCTTTCATCCACTCAACAACACCTGTTTTCTAACATGTCTCAAAACATCATCACACTCGGCGGCAGTTCCCGCCGCAACTTCCTCTCTGGCTGCGCAGCGGTCGGCGGGCTGTCTGTCCTCGGTTCGCTTCCGTTGAACGTCTTCGCCCAAGCGGGCGGACGCAAGACGCTGAAAATCGGCGTCGTCGGCACCGGCGGTCGCGGTTCTGGCGCGGCGAGCGACTTCCTCAACGCGGCGAAAATCGTCGGCGAAAGTGCCCAGATTTGGGCCGTCGGCGACGTCTTCCCCTACCGCACCAAGGGCATCGCTGGGCACCACAACCTCCCCCGCGAGCGCGTGTTCAACGGCTTCGATGCCTACAAAAAAGTCATCGACTCGGGCATCGACATCGTGATTTTGGCGACGCCTCCCGGCTTCCGCCCGCTTCACATCGAATACGCAATTCAGAAAGGCGTTCACGTCTTCGCTGAAAAGCCCGTCGCCACCGATGCCGCCGGCGTCAACAAAGTCCTCGCCGCGGGTCGCCTCGCGCAGGAGAAAAAACTCGCAATCGTCGCTGGCACGCAACGCCGCCACCAGACGGTTTATGTCGAAACCATCAAACGCATCCACGACGGCATCATCGGCGACCTCGTCGGCGGCCAAGTCTATTGGAACGGCGGCGGCATCTGGTATCGCGGCCCCAAGAAAGAATGGACCGACATCGAAAACCAGACCAACAACTGGTATCACCACAATTGGCTCAGCGGCGACAACATCGTCGAGCAGCACGTCCACAACCTCGACGTCATCAACTGGGCGTTCAACGCGCACCCGACGCAGGCCTACACCCTCGGCGGGCGTATGACGCGCAAAGAGCCGGGCGACATCTATGACCACTTCGCAGTCGAGTTCACCTATCCGGGCGACGTGCGCACACTCAGCTTCAGCCGCCACGTTCCGGGCGACGATGCCGTTGGCGAAAAAATCGTCGGCACAAAAGGCGTCACCAACGTCGGCTCTGGCGACATCCGCGACCACAAGGGCAAAATCCTCTGGAGCTACAAAGACTGGAAACGCGAAAACAAGCCGCGGGAAATCAACGCCTACGTCAACGAGCACGTTGACCTGCTCAAAAGCATTCTCGCGGGCAACCCCCTCAACGAGGCGCAAGCCGTCGCAGAGTCCACCTTCAATGCCATCATTGGCCGCGAAAGTGCCTACACCGGACGCCGCATTCGCTGGGACTCCGCCCTCGCGACAAACTTCGCGCTCGTCCCCGAAAACATCACCCGCGACACACCCGCGCCGACCGCCGACTCGCTACGCAAAGTCGTCATTCCGCTTCCCGGCCAATGGCGCGAAGTGTTAGGTGCCAAACGCGGCGGCAAACGCAAGTAAGCAGCGCAGCGGAGGTGCGTAAGACGGCAACCGCCGCTAACGCGCCAACCGCCGCCAAACGCGCATTCCGAAAAAAACAGAGCGAGCGGAGCAATCCGTTCGCTTCGTTTTTTTTGTAAGCGTCCGAAAATCTGCCCCATTAAAAATTACGCAGAGGTGTGGTATTCTTGGCGGCTATGTTTTCTTTTGACTCTCATTCCAAAATCTTTCTTGCGGTTGCGCCTGTGGACTTG